>JALRAZ010000419.1 GCA_023257935.1 Verrucomicrobiota bacterium | reverse complement strand
CCACCTCCTGGTATGACTTTGCTGGATGCCCCCAACCGAGAATCCTGTACGGTGCGGCGCGAGCGCACCAACACCCCACTGCAGGCGCTACACTTGCTCAACGACACACAATACATGGAAGCAGCCCGATGCTTTGCCGAGTGGGTGATGGAACAGACGCACGGAGAGCTGCCTGCGAGATTAACACTGGCCATGGAGCGAGTTGTGGCCAGAGCGCCCGATTCGACCGAATTAGGATGGTTGATCGATCAGTGGCAAGAACATCAAAGCTATTTCAGCTCACACCAGGATCAGGCTCAGGAGCTGTGCGATGTGGGGGAAGCACCCCGACTCAGTGTTGAATCCTCGGCTGAGTTGGCCGCCTGGATCATGATTGCCAACCTACTGCTCAATCTCGACGAAACCCTCAACTTGAACTAGCCGGGCTAAACACTATGTCATCAGTCATTGAAACCTTGGATCGCCGCTCCTTTCTGGGGAGATCCCTATGGGGACTTGGGGCCTCTGCCTTAAGTCACCTCATGCCTGACTACCTGCTAGCTGACCAAACACAGCCATCTGGTCTTAAAGCGCGAGCTAAACGAGTGATCTACCTGTTTATGTCTGGAGCACCATCTCAGCTCGACCTGTATGATCACAAGCCTGGCATGGAAAAATGGTTTGATCGCGACTTACCAGATTCGGTGAGGAAAGGTCAGAGGCTGACGACCATGACTTCCGGACAGTCCCGCTTTCCCATTGCTCCAACCAAATATGCATTCAAGCGCCACGGGCAAGCAGGGGCCGAACTTTCCGAGCTTTTGCCTCATACCTCTCGGGTGGTGGATCACTTGGCCATTGTACGAAGCGTTCATACCGATGCCATCAATCATGATCCAGCTATCACCATGATACAAACCGGGGATCAACGCCCTGGAAAACCCAGCCTGGGTGCCTGGCTTTCTTATGGCCTGGGCAGTGAAAACCAAAATCTTCCCGCCTATGTCGTACTCAATTCAACCTGGACAGCCAAGCGAGATGCCCAAGCCTTGTATGCACGCCTTTGGGGTTCTGGCTTTTTGCCCTCTCGCCATCAGGGCGTTCGCATGCGAGGGGCAGGGGACCCAGTGCTCTATCTATCGAACCCCGCCGGTGTGGACACCGAAACGCGAAAACGTATGCTCGATGGGCTGAAATCAATGAATCAGCGGCAATTGGATATCGTCGGTGATCCAGAGATCAAGGCCAGGATCGCACAGTATGAAATGGCCTTTCGCATGCAGCGTTCGGTCCCGGAGTTGACCGACTTCTCCGGTGAATCAGAGGCTACCTACCGGCTCTATGGTGAGGATGCTAGGACGCCGGGGACTTTTGCCTCAAACTGTCTGCTAGCTCGTCGACTGATCGAAAGAGATGTCCGCTGCGTTCAGATCTTTCATCGAGGTTGGGATCATCATGGAGACCTACCTCGCGACCTACCCCTTCAGTGTCAGGATATCGATCAACCATCAGCCGCTCTGATTCAGGACCTTGAACAGCGAGGGCTTTTGGATGACACCCTGGTGGTCTGGGGAGGAGAATTTGGCCGCACCATTTATTGCCAAGGTAAATTAGAGCGCGACAACTACGGACGTGACCATCATCCACGCTGCTTCACCATGTGGATGGCCGGAGGCGGTATCAAGGGAGGGGTGACTTACGGCGCCACCGATGAATTCAGCTACAATATTGTTGAAAATCCGGTTCACATCCGCGACCTCAATGCCACCATGCTTCATTGCTTAGGGGTTGACCACCGGAAGCTGACCTATCGCTTTCAAGGGCTGGACCAGCGCTTAACTGGCATTGATGCCCAAGCCCATGTCGTCCAGCCTCTCCTTGCCTGAAACGACCTGCAAGAGGACAACAATTCCTGCTAGCAAAGCGTCCTAGTGACCCTAGATTCACCAGCATGAGTTTCAAATACGGCACCTGGCTTGCCATGGCCACATTGGGTCTTCTTGGCAATATGGGCCTTGGAGACGAACCCACTTCCTGGTCTCGCTTCCGGGGACCCAACGGTTCAGGAGTGGATGTCACGGCCATGCTACCCCTTGAGCTTGGCCATGAATCTAACTTGCAATGGCAACATGCACTTCCTGGGAAAGGTGCCTCCAGCCCAGTGAACTGGAATGGTCAGGTGTTCCTGACCGCATCCACCATTGAGCCAAATACTTCCAGC
>JALRAZ010000371.1 GCA_023257935.1 Verrucomicrobiota bacterium | reverse complement strand
CCTCAAACCAGGTGGTATGGCCTGCATTGCAGAAACCTTCACACACGCCGCAACCCTCGAGTTTCGTCCCATGAAAAACGGCAGATCCAGGGAGATCGGTTTGGATTTTCTTCAGCTACTGGAGAGGCACTTTGACCAAGTCGACTTGTATGATTCCGATCAGTTTGACCCAACCTACCAACTGATCAATCGCATGGAAAAGGAGGGGATCACCAGGGATAATTACCCAGAACGCGTTCGCGCTCCAGGTATGGGCTTCAAGGAAATTGTAGCAATCTGCCGCAAAAAATGAGTTCATGATTCGTCCTTTGAAATGGTTAAGGCGAAGCTGGGAACGCTACCAGCAGGCTCCCAGAAAAAACCAACTCAGCCAGGAACTAGCTGAACATTTCAAGTGCGCGATTGCCTTGAAACCAGCATCCACCAAAGGTGGTTACGACCAAATTTACCTTGCTCAGAGCGGAAAGGAAATCGTCGCTGTGGTCCGTGTCAACAACCCGCACAAGGTATCCACAGACCCTATCGGACCTGAAGATCCTGCCATCCCCTTGGGAAATGAAGAGCGACTGAACCGAGAGTGGCAAGCCTATGAAACCCTCTCACCACATGGGCTTTCTCCTCGTCCACTTTGGCGATGCCAAGACGCCATCGCATGCAGCTGGCTTGACTGGAAAAGACTTTCAACCCAGATGACCAATCCAAGGCTTGATCCTATCGCTATTCAGATGTCACTTTTCAGCTCTATCAGGCGCATGCACGACTTGGGAATCACGCACCTTGATCTCAATCTGGGAAATTTTTTAATCCGCCCTGGAGCCACGCAACTAGCTGTGATCGATTTTGAATTTGGCCCGGTAAATGGCATCGACTCAGGTCAGCAAATGGCGTTTGACTACCTGAAGATAATCCAGGATTCACTCAGACCACGTCGGGGGTATGGTCGTTTGATGCCATCGCTCAATGATTGGATGAACCTGATTACACAGCACATTCACCCTTCGGCAAGCCAAGCTTCCTTGCCATTTGTACCCAGAGTCCTGCCACGTCTATACGACCATCCTGAAATCGTTAAATCCCTGAGAGCTATATTCAGCCGCTTGCCTGATGCCATGCATCAAGGGTAGAAGAAGCATTATCCCCTCTCCCACTCAGTCGAGACCTTTGAGGGTTGGAAAGCATTCTCCGAGCAAGTCATGCATGACTATCGAGGCCTTTTCCATAGGCATTCCGTTGTAAAACAACGTGTAGTCAGAAGGGATTAAGCTAGAGTATCGCAAAAACATGTCTTCATCATAATGGCGATGCCCATTAGCCGTAATTTCTTCTTTCCTCGACTTTAGCAACTCAAATGGCAATACCAAATGAATGGTTGGGACACGAAGCCCAAACCATCGAGCCATCCAAACATGCACACTGAAACGTGGATGATCGGTCTTGCGCGCTAGGTAGAGAAAGTCCATCAACCCGCGATCCATGATACAGGGTTTGGCTTTGGAAAGTACATGGGTGAGCCTGATACCAAGGCAAGCCCTAAGATAAACCCAACCAGCCAACATCTCATCAAACTGTTCGCGATCACGGAGCAAGAGAGGCCGAATAAAAATAACAGCCAGTTTGTAGACCCAACTCTTGCGATAAAGGTGTTTCCCCTTTTTGTAGGAAAGCCGGCCAGCTGATTTTTCCAGACAAAAATCAACTAAAGTGCTTTTGCCCGAGCCATCACACCCGATCAGACTGAGACATCTTGGGCGCCTCGTTCCGTCGAGAAAAAGTTCTCGCCACCAACGACCACAACCACGATCAACGTGCCCAGTCTGAAGGGATGTGACTTCTTGGATCCATTTAAGACTGATAACCAGCCAGGATGATAGAGCTTCCCTGTCCCGGGTAATCTCTGACACAGCCTTCAAGACCAACGCATCACCCAATTGCTGCGCAAGATGCCTATAACCTTCAAAACGATGTGAAACCGAAATCGCACCAAGGTTTTTCTTTTTACAGGCCAAATGATGGAGGTAGATACCGAACTCGAGTCGCAGTGGGAGTCTGCTGATGGCTGGGGTCACATTCTCAAGCAAAGAGGCTAAATGATCATAGCCTGTCCAAGATCGCCCACCATCGATCTGATTGAGTTGAACCCAAAGATCCAATTCGATTCGATGGCGACCATCTAGGGAAATCAATAACAGATTGGTTTTCTTGATCCGATTTCGACGGATTCTCAAGTGACAGAGTCCCTGTTTAACCCAAGAACCAGCCGCATGTATTAATTTTGTGAGCGATTCCTCATTACCAAGCAAGTCCACTTCACCTTGTTCGAGCCACTCGGTGACTCCTGTAGCTCCTCGAAGCTGGATCCATTGCCAAGGTCCATCAAGAATCCTTTGGCACAATGCTACCATGGGGTTCAGATCCTCATGATCTCTGTGTTTTTGGCCAAAAAGCTTCATGCTTATTTATTAGCACCTCGCCAACCCGTCCTCATACGGTTCATGAATGCCAGCATACCTTCCTTTCCGCTAACCTTAAGTCTTGGTAGCTGGTAGGGAGCCAAATCAGCTGGATCCATCACACCTCGCTCGGTGGTGACCGCACTCCGGTAGCCAGCCTCCTTCACCCGAGCCTCATCACCTACCTTGAAGTAACCAAATGGGTAGGCAAAGGATCGAATTTCAACACCCAGTTCGACTTCGAGCCGTTGCTTGCTTTCAACCAATTCCTTCATGGTTTCATTCACATTCAGTTTGAGGAGGTTGGCATGGGTTAGAGTGTGCGATCCAATCTCAATCAGCCCACTGGCAAGCAACTGTCTCTGCTGCGATACACTCATCCTTGGTTCGCTAAGCAGCTCGCCCGAGTCGTGAGCTTTGTTTTTTTGACTCGACCAGTCCTCAATCTTTTCACCAGCCAGTACGTAAACGGTCGCCTTGGCCTGATACTTTTGAAGGACTGGTAGCGCCTCCATCAGATTGTCGGCATAACCATCATCGAATGTGATCGCTACGGATCTAGGCTTCACATGCGTTCCCAACTCTACCAATTCGCTGACGGTATAAAAATGCCAACCCTTATTTCGAAGCCACCGAACTTGTCGTTCAAACTGATGCGGCGACACACGCATCCCATTGTAGCGAGAACCCCTCCTTGGAGGCGCAATCATGTGATACATGAGGATGCGAGGCAGATGGTATGGAAGCGTGCGTCGCCACCATGCGTAGCGCCAGGAAAACCAAATAAGCCAGCCGAGGGCTATGAGTAAGCCAGCCAAGGTCAGCCAACTATGGTTTCCCTGTGGCAGCATCTCACCCTAGGCCCGCATCCAGGTAACTCTGCAATAGGATAGCAGCCGACATGGAGTCTACCTTTTGCTTGCGTTTGTCTCGTCGTACATCGGCTTCGATCATGACTCGGTTAGCCTGGGCACTTGTCAGTCTCTCGTCCCATGTCCGGATGGGCACATCCGTCTTTTCCTGGAGTCGCTGGACGAAGGCTTTGACTTTTTCAGCGGCTGGACCGTAACTGCCATCCATGTTTCGGGGCATCCCTACGAGAATGAGTTTCAACTGCCCCTCCCAACGCTGATGAATGTAGGTTTCGATCGCCTCAGGAGGATCCGCTGGTACAAAGGGCTCAGGTTGGGCAATCATCAACATATCATCACTGATGGCCACACCAATTCGAACCGTTCCGTGATCCAGGGATAAAATGCGATGACTCATGAAAGCAGAAAGATCGTGTCGATTCCGACTATTGGGCTGCTCGCTTGAGTGCCTCTCGAGCCGCTTCAATGGTGGCATCGATATCTTCAAAGGTGTGAGCCGCTGAAATGAAACCGGCCTCGAATGCTGAGGGTGCCACATAAACACCTTTTTCAAGCATGGTGTGGAAGTATGGCTTAAATCGATCGCGCTCACACGCCATGGCATCGGATAAATCGCGAACAGGGCGATCGCCAAAGTAAGCACAGAACATGGAACCACTTCGCTGAAAGGTCATGGCAACGCCGGCCTCTTGAGCCGCTTGAATCATCCCTTGCTCCAATCGAGCCCCCAAGGTTTCGAGCGTTTGATGCACTTGGCCAGACTCAAGAGCCTCCAAGGCAGCGATACCGGCAGCCAGAGCCAAGGGGTTCCCACTGAGCGTTCCCGCCTGATAGACCGCCCCCAGGGGGGCTAAATGGTCCATAACATCAGAGCGACCTCCGAAGGCGCCCACCGGTAAACCACCTCCGATAATTTTACCAAAACAGGTTAAATCCGGAGTGATGCCATAACGCTCCTGGGCTCCACCGCGGGCAACCCGAAAGCCGGTCATGACTTCATCAAAGATAAGTAGGGCCTCATGCTGTTGGGTCAGTGATCGTAGCCCGGGTAGAAAACCATCGTCCGGCAAAATCAATCCAGCGTTACCCACAATAGGCTCAAGGATGATGGCAGCTACTTCACCGCGGTTAGCTTCCAAAGCTGCCTCAACAGCATTCAGATCGTTGTAGGGAAGGACAATGGTGTGCTCGGTAAAAGCAGGCGGCACCCCAGCGCTGTCAGGGTGACCGAAGGTCAGGGCACCTGAGCCCGCCTTCACAAGCAGGGAATCGGCATGACCATGATAACATCCATCGAATTTAATCACCTTGTGCCGGCCGGTAGCGCCGCGTGCCAGCCGAATGGCGCTCATGCAGGCTTCGGTACCTGAATTGCACAGGCGCACCTTTTCTACACTTGGGAAAAACTGCTTGATGAGGGTGGCCATTCGGGGCTCATACGGATTGGGAATCCCAAAGCTGGTCCCTTTCTCAGCTGCTTGCTGGACTGCTTGAATAATTGTGGGGGCAGCATGCCCAAGGATTGCAGGTCCCCAGGTGCCGACATAATCAATGTAGTTGTTTCCATCCACATCCCAAATGTGGGCCCCTTTAGCGCGGTCGACGAAAAAAGGTTCTCCGCCCACAGCTCGGAAAGCACGCACTGGAGAATTAACCCCGCCTGGTATGTGTTGGAGTGAGGCTTCGAACAAAGCCTTGGATTTTTCAGTTAATCTCATGCAATCAAGTGGGTTTGAACAAACTGTCTCAGCTCAAATTTCTAATACTTTTTCGAACTGGCTCAAAATCTTGGGTTTGCCCTTGCGAATGAGGATCACATCCTCAATACGGACGCCTCCAATGCCATGATAGTAAAGACCAGGTTCAACAGTCATGACATGCCCAGGCCGCATGATGTCAGCTGATTGTCTTCCCATACGGGGCCATTCGTGGATTTCAAGACCAAGACCATGGCCTGTGCCATGAAAAAAACCACTCATTCGCCCTTTGATGCGGCCCGTCTTAAATCCGTGGCGCGCAAACACTGATTCGACCTGCTGATGGATTGCATCCCCAGTAACCCCGTCCCGAGCCATATCTATAGCGCTTTCCTGAGCCTCCTGAACCGCTGCATATTGCTTTCGAACCGCATCGCTTGCCTTACCTCGCACCACCGTCCGGGTCATATCGCCGAAGAAGCCAGTGGACTCAACACGGGGGAAAATGTCCAAAATAATGGGCGTGTCGGCTTTGAGCACACCGGACCCACGATCATGTGGATCACAGCCCTGATTTCCCCCAGCCACGATCGTGTTGCTAGCCTGCCCCCCTTCCTGGCAAATAGCAGTGTGTATGAAGGATCGCAGGCGTTCTGATGTCAGCTTACTGCCTCGAAAATACAACTCCGAGCGTTGCCCCTTCCTCGACTGCTTGAGTGTTTGAATCGCGACTTTCAATCCCACTTCGGTCATGCGCAGGGCTTGACCAATCAGACGGACTTCAGCCGGGGTCTTGATCATTCGCTCAGGAAAAACATCCTGAGGCATGAGCTTGATCTTAGGGGTGCGTTGGGTGATCAGCTCAGCCATCTTCAATGGAAACGTGTTGGGCACCGCAATGCGGTTTATGCGATACTTTTGCAACATCCATGCCGCCACTTCACCCCAGCCAGCCTTATCGATCCCTTGCTTTTTGAGCAACTTCTGTATGCGGGTGAGAGATAGGATTTCACAATGTGGGGCTTCCTTGGCTGCACGGTCCAATTCCAAATCGCTCATACACAGAAACGAACGTCCTCGCACCCGAAGGTAGATGAACGGATCAGGCACAAACATGCCGGTGGCGTATAACATGTCTGCGCTGTGTTCACTGTCAGCGATAATAAGTAGGTCCAGGGGTTTACCCGTCCCCGGGCTCTTTTGCTTGCTAGTGGCCATGAGTGGTATCTGAAAAATGCTTACTGGATGAAGTTCGAGGAAAGAAAATAGAGGCGCCCTGCTTCCAACTGAGGCAACTGAATACCCAGATCGAGCTTGATCTGCTGAGACGGCTTCAATCGACTCTGGATACGGAAAAAGGAAGCCAGGGAAAAAGGTTGTTCATAGGTGACCAGCTTGGCATCAGCCAGTCCCGTGAGCGACTTGGCGCGAGCAAAAGCTACGTCCAGATCGCCTAATTCATCCACCATCCCCAGTTCCATCGCCTGATCCCCGGAGAGGATGCGTCCATCGGCATAATCTTCCCATTGCGCAGAGAGGGCACGAACCGGATCTCCGTCCTGGGCTGCGGCCCAGGATCTCCCTTCCCGAATGACTTCCTTGAATCGATCAAAGGTCTGATCGACCATGTCCTGAACCAATTGCCTCTCTTCTGCAGAAATATCTTCCATGCGTTTCTCTCCGCTGAGCATGTCTTTGTATCGCCCACTTTTGAACACGTTGGGGCGAACACCTACTTTATCCATCAGATCGCGGTAATGATAGCCATGCATGATCACGCCAATGCTGCCGGTAATGGTCAGAGGATGAGCCACAATCCATCGGCACGGAGCCGAAACATAATACCCCCCGCTGGCAGCCAGGCCACCCATACTGGCAACCACTGGCTTACCGGTTGACTCCTGAAAGGCCCGAATCCGCTCGTAGATCCTGTCTGAAGCCAACACTTCTCCCCCTGGAGAATCCACTTTGAGCAGCACAGCACGGATTTGACCATCCAAAGCAGCGCGGTCAAGTTGCTCATCAACCCAATCCACCATGCCTGCTCCGGATCGATCGACGGTCAGGCTGGAAATAATCCCGGTGATATCGATCACAAGGATTTTCTCAGCGGCTGAGGAGGCTTCAAGCACCTGTTCCTCGAGATTGAGTCCTGAAAGGCTTGCCCCGTCGGCAGCGCCGTCCACCCATGAGCCCATATGCGCCAGGAGACTGAGGGTGAGGAGCCCAGCCAGGATAAAGATCAGGAACCAAAGCCCACCTCGACTGCGCGGAGGCGGTTGAGGCACATAATAACCACGAGGAGGTAGTGGGGGCATACCTGAAGGGCCTGTGCCAGAGTGAGGGACATCAACGCTCATGACGTGAAGTTAGCCATTGACCAGCAGGCGGGCAAGCTGGAAGCCCATTTGTTGCGGCAAATTAGAGTCCAATCAGACCCCTGGGACCACATTCGATTCGGCATAATCTCCCACGGTCCAGTTGATATCCACTCCCTCTTTCCACACCCCCCTGCCCGCCTCCTTGGCACGGCGCTCGGCCGCAAACAATTCAAGGATGGTCTCACGACTGAAGTGAGTGATCTCTGATCGCTTGAGTCGGGCCATGCCTGACTCGACCATTGGCAATATGATGGAGGCTCCCTGCCATTCCACATAGCCATGCCCGTATCGGATGTCGCTCATTTCAATAGACTGAAATCGCACGGGATTTTTCAAGATACGCTCTTCCAAAAACGTCTTGGCCTCTTGACCCAGGGTCAAAGTATCATCACTCAAACGAATCGCCAGGGTTGGGGCTTCAAGGCCTCGCAGCCTGAGAGCGTAGACAAAACCCTCTTTGATTTTGACATAAACCCAGTTGCCATCCAGCACTTTGACTATCTCTCCGTCCCACCATTCCACCCCTTGATGGAGATCTGGCTGAGCATGGTCATGAATCCATCGGTAATCCTCTACCTGCTGACGGATGGCAGGCTGCTGCCAGGCCCACCACCCACCACCGGCCAAACCAAGTAGCAGTATGACTATGAAGGCCTTCTTGAAGGCACCCCCTTTTTTCACATCGCTCATGAGAAAAAGGTGACGGAGCCTGAAAGCAAGTCAACCCTCAAAACACTCTCGACACTCAACAGACTTGGCAGCTGAGATGGGCTGGATTAAGTTTCGATCTCTTGTCCACGCTCAAACACATCCATTTCATCACCAACCCTATGGGTGGTGTCGGAGATAACCTGGCCTTAGCCAGAGACGCTCTAGCATTCTTCGGTAAACATGGTATTCAGGGATCCATCCTCCCCACCCAGCATCCAGGCCAAGCAATCGATCTGGCAGCAACCTTACCGCTAGACCCTGCATCCCTTATTTGCGCCATTGGTGGAGATGGCACCATGCATGAGGTGATCAACGGAGTCATGAGACGATCGGCCCCCTCTGATTCAAATGTCGCCCTCCTGCCAGGTGGAACAGGCAATTCAGTCATGGAGGACCTAGGGCTACTCAAACTGCAGGCAGCCATGCAAGCGATCCTGGAGGGTTCACCCAAGAAAATTGACTTAATCAGGACGGAATTGGATGGCTCGGTGCAGTATGCCTTCAATCTTTGTGGCTGGGGAATGATGGCCAGAGGCAATGAGCGAGCCGAAGCTATGAGATGGCTGGGAAGAGGTCGCTACCATGTAGCAGGTCTGCTGGAAATCATGGAGGCACGAAGCCTCCAAGCACGACTTGAGATCGAAGGTCAGCCCAAAGCGGAAGATCATTATGCGCTTGTCGTGGCCACCAATAGCAGGATCATCGGCAAGGGTATGAGGGTGGCTCCCAATGCGCGCATGGATGATGGTAAGATGGATCTACTCCTGGTTAAAAAAGCAGGGCGATGGGCTCTGGCTCAACTCTTCGCTCGCCTCCACCGAGGCACTCATATCCATCATCCACTCATGCACTACATACAAGTGAATGAACTTAAGCTGGAAAGTCACCAGCCCGTTGCCTGGAATGTGGATGGCGAGGTTCGGCGCGCTACCAAAGCCGCATTGAAAGTCCTACCTGGCAGACTCAATTGGTGGCTCCCAGATGACGGGGATTAAGCCGTGTGGGGTATCACGCTGAGTCATGTGGTAGGGGCTCAAGCAATGAGTAACCCTACTCGCCCGCAAGGGGCCGAATGCAAAAGTTAGGAGGAAGCTTGCCCTCGGGATCAATCCTCAAGTCTCCATAGCCGCCTTGTGGAGCTATCTCGATCCCGCCTGGAGCTGGCACCAAACGCACCTTGAAGGGTTCCCAGAGATGTCGTTGGTGCAGGGCCGCCGAGAGTTTTGTCACGGCATTGCCCATGCACCTGATGCGCGGCATCCCGCTCAACCAACGACTGGCCTTGAAGACCCAGGGGGAATGCAAATGCCCTACCCACGTTCCATCGAGCCTGGGCAGGCATCGCCGCACCCAATCATGTTCCAGTAACATGGCTAGCCCAGTTGGATCATGCATGAAAAAAAGAATCCGATGATCGCCGGGGATCCCATCAAGGATTCCTTTAAGTGCCTGCAAATGCTGGTCACGAAGTGTCAACCAGGCGGCACGTTGATCCGCTTCAAAATCCATCCAGCAGGCGGGTAAAGTTAACAAACTTGAGTTCATGCCCACCAGGTGAACCTTCCCGACAGGCTGATGGAGCACACTCTCCAGCTGGAGCGGCCCACAGCAGCGCTGCCAGCTCTCAAGACGCATCCCCCCCACTCGACCTGAAAGGCTCTGCTTGCCGAGATCATGATCTCCTATCAAGCCTCGAAATCGGTCACCAAAATGATTTCTCAGGCGATTGAGGCAAATGGAAGCACTCTGCATTGCTGCATCATCTGCCACCCCGATAAAGGCAGAGTCACAGGTGTAATCCCCCAGACCCAGGCAAAGGTCAGCCTGGGTAGCCACAGCAAGGAAATCAGTGAGATAACGGTTTTGACTCAAAGGATCTTTGCACCAGACATGGCGCCGGTAGGCTCCGAGCAAAACCCTCAGTAGCGGATGGTTGATCGTTCGAGCTTCGTAATCGCCCCGTAAACGTTCCGCCGCACAGGCATAGTGAACATCGCTTAGGAGAAGTATTTGGAAGGAACCGTTCTCTGTTGGCCGATATGTCATTGCCTGACTCGCACCAGATACTCGAGCAGGTCAGCCATCTGCTGCACGCTCAAATCACTGACCAGCCCCTCTGGCATGAGCGAGGTGCCAGCTGGAACCATGCGCACCAGACGCGATCTGGGAATATCATGCATCACTCCTCCTGATTGCAAAAGTCGCAGAGAGGTTGCGGTTTCGTCCTGAATCAGGCCAACCAAACCTTCATCATCACCTGAGGTTAGGATTTCATAGGCCATGTATTGAGGCTGCACCTCTCGATTGGGATGGAGGATACTATCAAGGATACGTCTCTTACCCGAAGTTTTCACCGTCACCATGGCTGGCCCTACAGCATGCCCTTGCCCGTTAGCACGGTGGCAAGAGGCACACCTTTCAACAAATAGCGCTTCACCTTTTTCAAGGCTGGCATCCAATAACAGGGATTGGCTGAAATGCTCAGCCAATTGATCATTGGGAGGGGTCTGACTCTGGCCAAATATCTGATGTGCTGCTGAGGCAATGGAAGCATCGGCATGTTCGATTAGTCGGCGACGCAAAGGATAGGGACATTCACGCTGCAGCAATGGCTGTGCAGCAAGGCATTCGATGAGTTGCCTTGCCCCCCCTGGAACCTTCAACAAACCTCCGAGGATGGCTGGACGCACCGATGGCCCCAATTCATCCCAGTGATCCAGTATGACCTGAAAATCCCTCAGGTTCAGACTTGGCTGCAAAACCTCAAACAGCATAGGGCGCAAGCCTGTCCAGCTATCCTCGAAGAACCAATCCATCCAAAGTGATTTCGTTGCAGGCTCAAGAGCCGTAGCAATCAATCGCAATAGGTCAGGATGCTTGGCTACCTGACTGGGGCCAAGGTCACCTAGCGATGCCTGCAGTGCCAGCCAGCGCTTGCGCTGGATGTTGTCATCCATGACATCCTTCCAGGTCAATCCTGCCTTTTGCATGCCACGGTGCAGTTCCACAAGCATAGACCAACTCTGTGGATTGGCCTCTAGCTCGAACAACTGACTTGCCATTCGGCCAATGGGGGCAGGATCTCCATGAGCCCCAAGCATGAAAAAAAGCTCGCCTGGATCATTCAGGGCCTGATAGGGCGCTTGAACCTCGTTGAGCACCTTCTCGGTCAATGCCTCAACGACATGACCGGCAGCATTGAGCGCGGCAAATTCAGTCCAATTCTTTTGTTTTTTTTCCAGGATCATGGCCTCCCAGAGCAGCTCTGCTTGTTGGGCTGGAGGTAATGGGTGGCGAGCCAAAGCAAGCAGGCAGTCAAAGCGAGTCCTGTCCTGTTGAACCAGACGGCTGCAAGCTTCCCGCCACCGCCGAGGGTCCAGGATTCCAGGTTCCATTGAAACCAGTCTCCTGAGTCCGTAGTGTTGCACGTGCTCGTTCGGATCCTCCAGCATGCTAAGCCAGTCAGCGGCCGAAACCTTCCCCCACCCCAAGAGCACCTGCCAGGCGTCCATACGGGTGTGATAACGGGCTTGGTGAAGAGCCATTTTTCTCAACTTAACTTCCAATGCAGGCTGAGGGTTTTCATAGAACCACCTCAGCGCGGTCACTCGATGCCATCCATTGGGGTGTCCAAGCCAACCGATGATGACTTCGGCAGGAGATGGGGTCTCAGTTGAAAGCACTCGATACACGGAGGGCTTAGCACCTGCTTGCCGTATGCGATAGATTCGACCGCGGTCATTGCCTCGATTCAGGTTGAGATGTTCCTTGATCCCCTCGGGCAGTGACCAGGGGTGTTCGATGATCTCCCGATGCATGTCCAATACATACAGATTCCCATCGGGGCCATTGGCAAATTGAACGGGTCTAAACCAATGCTCACTGGATCTCAAAAATTCGGTATTTTGCTCATCCAGGGGCCGCCTGGCAGAAAACTGCGGCCCTTGCCTAATGAGTTGCTTGCGATGAACTAGGTTACTGCCACAATCAGCAATCCATGCGTCCCCTCGATAGGTTTCTGCCCAGGCATCACCGGTAAAGATGGTCACTCCAGTGGCTCCGGTGAAATAGCCCGAAGGAGTTCCTCCACCTTCGACAGGCCCTGACACGGCTCCTGCCACACGCCATCTTGTGCGGATAACCCGCCAGGGTTCATCTGGACTGATGCGAAAAACCGGTGCAGCGGGGCCGTCTTCAGCGATGCTGACTCGGGCCGGCAAGGCCTTAACCAAAGGGTTCACACCTGCAAGAGCCGGATCATATACCACGGACTGGATGTGGTCGCTGTTGCTGCAAACATACTTATTCCACTCAGCATCAAAACTCATACCATGCTGCGCACCACCTCCCTCTGCTCGAAAATCAAGCGTCCGCGGGTCAAATGAAAAATCACGACCGCGCAGGGACACCGGCGCCATGTCTGGCCTGAGTGGAGAAACCACACGACCTCCAGACAAACCCGTCGCACCATGAATGCGGTTGTCGGGACCCCAGTGAAAGGAGTTAAGCATGGCCTGCATGTTAAGCTGCCTGGGCCCGAAAGGCGCGCTGTCGGCAGCAAAACCGGTCCATACCCGTCGCGAAAGGTCAGCCACACCATCCTGATCGGTGTCTTTGAAGTAGAATATATCTGGCGTAGCACCGACAAAGACCCCTCCATCATAACAGGCCACAGCTGTGGGCCAAGCAAGTCCCTGAGCGAAAACCACCGATACATCCATGATACCGTCTCCATCGGTATCACTCAGCCGCCGCACCCTACCCAGTTTCTCATGCCGCCTTTCGGAATAACCGATCATTTCCACAACAAAGGCATTCCCATGGATATCAAAAGCCATCGCAACTGGATCAACCACCATGGGTTCAGTGGCTACCAAATCCAACTCAAAGCCTGGTTTGAGTTCAAACTGCTGCATGACTTGGTGTAGCGGCAAATGGGGGGATTCGGGGAGGTCTTCAGGGGTGGCCGTGGGCTCCTGGCCATGAAGAAGGCAGTGCAGGCATTGCAGGTAGAGCACCCCGAGACCGAGTATCCATGGTCGAATGTGCCATGCTGAGAGTTGGGTCACTTTCATATTGATCCGCAAGGTTTAGTCAGCTCTTCCTTATCACCCTTAATTAGCCGGATTATCCGCGCAAGACCCCATCATTGACCTGATCCTGATTGAAACAAAAGGGCTCGGCAATTGTCAGCTAAGGGAGCAAATTAATAACACGCCACCGGTTTAGATTCAATGAATCTCCCGGATGCGGACCATCAAGCTGGACAAGGAGAACCTTGACGGCAAGACACAAAATTCTGAAAGTCTTTGAATGAAAACTCGCCTGTTAGTGCCTCAAATCGGCTTGTGCTCCCCTCTTGCGGCGCCATGCTTTGCCTTGGCTTGCATCCTGATTGGCCTGCTGCTTGATCCCGTGGCCTCAACCGCAGCCCAAACGCGACCCAATATTGTATTTATCTTCAGTGATGACCATGCGCTGCAGGCCATAGGTGCTTACGGATCCAAAGTCAACCGTACACCTCACATCGACAGGCTTGCTCACGAGGGAGCCCTGTATGTGAACTCTTTTTGTGCGAACTCAATTTGCGGCCCCTCCCGAGCCTGCATCCTGACAGGCAAGCATAGTCACCTCAATGGATTCCTGCGCAATGGCGATCGGTTTGACGGAGAGCAAACCACCTTCCCCAAAATCCTTAGTAACGCTGGATACCACACGGCCATGATTGGCAAATGGCATCTGGGCACCAACCCAACCGGATTTGATTATTGGGAAATCCTTCCAGGTCAGGGCAGCTACTACAACCCGGACTTCATCCAGATGGATGGAAGCCGTAAACGCTACCAGGGCTACTGCACCGATCAGATCACTGACCTTGCCATCAACTGGATGGAGGAGCAAAAAAACTCAGACAAGCCCTTTTTGTTGATGTGCCAACACAAAGCGCCGCATCGAAACTGGTCTCCACATCCCAGACACTTTGGCAAATACCCAATGGGGACCATTCCAGAGCCGGACTCTCTTTTTGATGATTACGCAGGTCGATCTTCGCTTCTAAAAGAAAACGAAATGACCCTGAAGGATCATTTTCACTGGGGACACGACTCCAAATTTCATGGCGACAACCTGTTTACCCAGCATTTTGGCCCACTGGATAATGGTGAATACCGCAGAATGGATCCAGAGCAGAAAGCGACCTGGGATGCCTATTATGAACCGCAAAACCAAGCTTTTATTCAAAAAATGAAGGATGGTGAGCTTTCCGAAAAGGAAATCACGCAGTGGAAATATCAACGCTACATGCATGATTACCTGGGTTCTGTGCAGGCAGTGGACGACAGTGTGGGGCGTATTCTGGACTACCTTGATCAAAACCAACTCTCGGAGAACACTATTGTCATCTACTCCTCAGATCAGGGTTTCTATCTCGGTGAACACGGATGGTATGACAAGCGATGGATGTTTGAGGAGTCGCTCAAAATGCCCTTCCTGGTTCGCTGGCCAGGGAAAATCAAACCAGGCACGCGTTCCCAGGCGCTTATCCAAAACATTGATTATGGACCGACATTCCTGGACATTGCCGGTGCCGACATCCCAGAAGCAATGCAGGGCCGCAGCTTGAAGCCCCTTTTTGAAAACGGCGGTGGAAGGACGCCTGATTGGAGGGATGCCATTTATTACGCCTACTATGAAAACGCCGCTGTGCATGCCGTCCCCATCCATGACGGGATCCGTACTGCAAGACACAAGCTCATGTATTTCCCCCGAAATGGCGAATGGAACCTTTTTGATTTAATAACCGACCCTCATGAGATGAAAAGCGTCCATCAGGAAACTGCCTACGCGCCCATCATGAAAGCGCTACAACAGCGCTACCAAGATATGAAGGGGTTCTATGAGGTGAATTCGGCCATCATCCCTCATAGCCGAGGTGACGAAACGTGGTGGCGTGATAGAGATCGCGAAAAAAACAATCGCCTCAAAGAGGGCAATATCGACCTGGCATTCATAGGGGATTCCATCACCCAAGGTTGGGAAGGCAATGGCAAGCAAGTTTGGGAAAGCTATTACGGTGCCCGCAAAGCGGTGAATCTCGGTTTTGGAGGCGATCGCACCGAACATGTCATCTGGCGTCTTTCCAAAGGTGCCTGGAATCAGATAAAACCTAAGGTAGCTGTCCTGATGATTGGCACCAACAATACCGGACACAAGATGCAGGATCCGTCCCAGACAGCCGCAGGGATCGAACGCATCCTGAACATCCTCAAGGAGCGTTCACCAAAAACGAAGGTCCTCCTGCTCGGTGTGTTCCCACGCGGCAGAGCCCCCCATGACCGCGGCAGGGTCATCAATCAGGGAATCAATCAAATCATTAGGCGCCTAGCTGATAATGATCGCGTTCACTACATGGATCTTGGCGATCATTTCCTGCAATCCGATGGTGATTTACCCGCATCGATCATGCCCGATGCCCTCCATCTCAATGAGGAGGGCTATCGGATCTGGGCTGAAGCCATGGAGCCCAAGCTCAAGGAACTTGGCATTTAGTCTTGCGCTCGCAATCAATGCACCCCTGATCGATCATGCATGTAAAAAGCAATCCCATTTTCGTTGCCCTGGATCTGCCAACCCCGGATCAGGCCCTGGCCATCGCGCAACAGGTCGCTCCGCACGTGGGTGGCTTTAAAATAGGTCTCGAACTGTTCACTGCAGGGGGGGCGGCAGTCGTGTCCGCCGTACAATCTCTGGGCGCAGATGTCTTTCTTGATCTGAAGTTTCATGACATCCCTAATACGGTCGCCAAGGCCGTTGCCAACGCGACCCGTCTGAACGTGCAAATGATGACCATCCATTGCGCGGGTGGCCCGGACATGATCCGAGCTGCCGAAACGTCGGCTCAGGAGACTGCTGCCGCAATGAATGTGGATCCACCCCTCATCCTTGGGGTCACGGTTCTCACAAGCATGGATCAAAATCAGCTGCAGTCCATTGGCGTCAATCAGGTGGTGGAGGATCAGGTAGCGGCTCTGGCTTCGATGGCTATGGAGTCAGGACTGCGTGGCCTGGTGTGCTCGCCTTTGGAGTTGAACCGACTTCGATCTATTCTCGGACCTGAGCTTGCTTTGGTTACCCCAGGAATCCGTGCAGCCAGCGACGCTCTTGGCGATCAAAAGCGGGTCATGGGACCCATCGAGGCTTTGGAGGCAGGAGCCACAAGACTAGTGATTGGCAGACCCATCTATGCCTCAGCCAACCCAGCGCAGGCGGCTCGTTCCATTGCAGCAAGCATTGGAATGGATTGAGTGAGAGGCATGATGGACTGCTCGGCTCACTTGCCGATTCACTGGAATAGGGAAGGAAGCAAAGAGGTCAGGTATCTTCTCCAAACGCGCCACTCGTGACCACCATCAGACACATGCCACTGGTGTTCGATGCCGCTGGCTTCTAGCCAATTGACAAATACCTGGTTGCGATCCAACAGGAAATCCTCTTTACCACAAGCCATCCACAGAAGTTTAGGTGGGGCAGCTTCCCACTTAGGCCCTAGAGGACCCCATGTGCGATCAAGCTCCTCAAAAGGGGCTGCCGAGCTAAATCCGGCGACCCAGCCAAAAAGCTCTGGGTGCTTGAGACCTATTTCCAGTGCATGCCCCCCACCCATGGAAAGACCGGCGATGGCACGATGGTCTCTTCCTTCCAGCGTGCGATAGTGGTGCTTTATGTAAGGCATGATTTCCTGGCGCATTTCGGCTGTCATGGCGCGCAGGTTATCCGGTGCATAATGATCAAAGGCAGTATCGGGGGGAATGTCCAAAGGGTGTCCATTGGGCATGACCACGATCATCCCTTGGCACCGGTTTTCGCTGAGCAGGTTATCCTGAATAAAATGACTTCGGCCGACTTCAGTCCAAGCCGTCTCGTCATCACCAAAGCCATGAAGCAAATACAGGACTGGAAAGTGGGATTCAGGCTCCAGCTGGTATGCAGGAGGGGTGTAGACCAGCATCGAACGTTGACCCCCTGTAACCTGAGAATGGTAAAAATGACGATGGATCGCACCATGGGGTACATCTCGCCAGGCATGCAAGGAGTCTGAATTAGGTCCTGGGATCTCGAGCAGTGAACTGAGGGTTCTCCATTTTTTTACCTCTGGATTCTGCGGATCCACTGTCAGGGCACCATCAACCAGAAAACTGTAACTGTAGAGGTCCGGCAACAAAGGCCCAAGCGTCACTTCCCAATTCCCCATGCTATCGCGCTTCATGGGAAGCGACTCAGACTGCCCTAAGCCATTGAGTAATACCTTACCAGCGCCCGGAGCATGCAGTTCAAACCGAACCCGCCCATCCTCAAGGATGGTGGGCTGTGCCTGCGGGATTTCAATAGTCAATCGTTGCAGCATCAGAACCAAATAAATGGGATTGAGGACAAGGGATCGAACCATGACCCATCTTGCCTAAAAAGTCTCAGACATTGCATGCTTAAAGTGCTCTGAGCAGTTTGTGCAAGTCTTCCTGGTTGTTGTAGAAATGTGGAGAAACTCGGATGAAGGCCTTCTCTTGGCGATCAGTACGCAAGGATGTCAGGATGCGTTGATCCTTCAGCCGACAATGCACGATCCTCATGTCCTCTCCTTTTCGTTCAAAGGTAATCATGCCTCCAGCATTATCATCCTTCACTGCTGCGTGGAGGACTCGATAGCCGCGCTCCTGCAACCCATCAACCAGAAAACGGCGCTTAGCTAGTAGGTCCTGGGCTATATTTTCAATGCCAAGCTGGCTCAACATCTTCATGGAAGCGTGTAATCCGACAAGTCCCAATGCATTGTGACTTCCAGCCTCGTAACGGCGCGCATCTTGCACAAATACCAAGTCATCCGCGCTCACAAAATCCGGGCACTGAAGATTGTGCCAACCAAATGTTGTGGGTTGCAGCACCTCCTGCATGGGCTCCCGGACCACCATCAAACCTGCCGCACAAGGGCCAAGCAGCCACTTGTGAGCGTCCGCAGCCATGAAGTCCACATGATTGAGTGGCGTCGGAAAGGCACCAATGGTCTGGATAGCGTCCAGAGAAAACGCAATACCGCGCTCATGCAGCATGCTGCCGATAGCTTCGACATCCAATCTGAAACCACTGAGAAAATGACAAGAGGCCAATGCGACCATACGGACGTTTTCATCAATGTGAGCCTCGACATCGCATGGGCGTATGGCACCAGGCTCAGCCACATGAATAAAACGCACCTCCACACCCCAATCCGAAAGAGCCATCCATGGATAGACATTGGATGGATAATCGTCTTGATAAACCAGTACGGCATCTCCCTTGCGCCAGGGGAAGCCCATCGCGATAAAACTCAGCGCAAGGCTAGTAGGGCCTACCAAGGCTACCTCGTTGGTCTTAACTCCTAGCAGACTGGCCGCAAGGGCTCTGGTTTCGGCATTCAGTGCCGCCGCTGCCTCTTCTTGATCCCCAAATTGGCAGGCATTTGAATATTCTGCAATGGCCCTGCTCACCATGGCAGGCAAGGGACAAACCGCCGCATGGCCCAGAAACACTTGATCCCTGCAGACGGGAAATTCTTGTTCTCTTAACTGGTGATCCTTCTGAATCCTCTCGATATCCCACATGATTTTTTCATTCTGTAAGCCAGTTACCCGCAACAACCCCTCACAACCCCAAACCGCCAAAATAACCAGCGTAGAAACTGACAATACGGTAGGCGCAGAGAATCACGATTCCAAGGTAGATCGTCCTGGGAAACCAAGCAGCAAAAGATTGAAGCTTACGCACGCCCTCCTGCTCATAAACATTATTGAGCCGTTGAATGTTTTCATCGAGTTTACCTGAGACTTCCCCACTATGATAGGATAGCTTGAAAAGATCGGGAAAAACCCGGGAATCACTCATCCACTCCGAGGGCGTCTTCCCTTGCTCAATGGCTGCAGGAAAAGTCCTGATCTCGTCAACAAGCTGGGGTGATCCGCTGGCAGCCGCCGCTTCCGTCCAGGCCTGGCTTGCAGAAACCCCGGCACCCAGTAGTGATTCCAGGGCCAGGGTAAAGCGGGAAAGCGACATGGCTCGAAGCCCCCCTCCCAATAGCGGTATACGATAAACCATCCGCTCAATCCAAAGGCTCCATTGACCGCTACGGCTTGAGGCAAAGACGCGGCTCAGTAAGAAAAAAACTAAGTATAGAGGGCCTAGACCCCACAGAACCTGCACAAGGTAGTCGATCAAGCCTCCGCTCAGAACGAGTTGTGGCAGCGGGCCCAGAAAAAAAAATGCATGCAGGGTGAGCAAGGGCCAAGCCAAGGCCTGTGCCATGGCCCGAATGTTGGCTGCATTGAGTTGGTGATAACGAGACAAGGACAACAGGCAGGTATCGAGTCTGCCTGATCTCTCCCCTGCCCCCATTAAGGACCGATCAAGGGATGGGAAATGGCCGACAGGATGAACACTGATCGCCTCTTCTAGGGTCAGGCCTCGCTCCAAATGCTGCAACCACTGGGTTAGGCATGCCTGATAGGGACCAGCAAGACCACTGCTTTGAAGCACCTTGAGGGCCTGAGGCACAGTCAGACCTGCATTGATCGACTGGGCAAGCTGATGGTAAAACTCAGAGCGGCGAGAGTGGGGGCGCGAATTAAGCAGACCCAGCATATCCAATTAGCTTATCAAAAGCCAAGTGTGACGCGCAAGCCCACCGGCAATACCCAGAAAAGCACTCGAGCCAAGGGCTCCCGAGAGCAATCAAGCCAAGCGATCGATGCTGGCCTGCAGATCAGATTCGCTCTTCAAGCCGACAACCTGTTCCTGGACCTCACCATTTTTAAAAAATAATAGCGTCGGGATGGAGCGAATGTTGAACTGGACCGCCAGCTGCTGACATTCATCCACGTTGACTTTGTAAATGCTGATTTTTTCTTGGTTGGCCGAAGAAAGTTTTTCAAGCACAGGGGTGAGCATCTTGCAAGGCCCACACCATTCAGCCCAAAAGTCAACCAGGACAGCTCCGCTGGCTTTGAGCACCTTTTCTTCGAAATTTTGGTCAGTCAAGCTTTCCATCAAAAGTAGGGAGTAAAGATCGTGAAGTCTAATTAAGACAATCTAGATGAGTAGAAAGATGCGCACCATGACCAGAACCGAAACCACAAGAGCAACTGCTGCAAGGGCCGTTCCGCCACCAGAGGGTGCCTGAGCCACTGCCCTCGGCGCCATGGCTGGAGAAGGCTTAGCTGTCACACTGGCAGCAGGAGCCGGGGGAGCAGAAGCCGCAGCCTTGGGAGCGGCACTGGGTAATTTCTGAGTGGCACCAGCAGCCCCACCTGCAGCAGCAGGAGCAGCAGCGGCTGGCTTGGCACCCGCGACGGCCGAAGGTGCCGGGATCTTGACCGTAGGAGCCGCGGTGGGCTTGGGTGGAAGATTGATGCGCACCGTCTCCTTTTTGGTTTCAGGAGCGGCTCCCTGCGGGTTGGGTTGGTCGTCTGCCATAATGATCAAAAACTTTGCCGAAATCTAGGCAGCAAGCCAGGCTCTGTCAATGTCCGTTTACCCACCTATGTCGGCAAGTCTTTAAGGATCAGGGCTTGCCTGTCGATGACCACCCAGTTAAGCAGATACCATGGCAAAGCGCGTAGCATCAAAAAAAGAGTTATGAGCGACCGCATTGTGAGCGACCAAACTCCAGGTAGCATCAGGCTGCTATGCACCGATTTTGACGGGACACTCTTTGATCATACCTCTTCCCCGTGCATCCCAATGGAGCTCTTGAAGCACATTGCTGAGCTTCAACGGCAAGGATGCCTTTGGGTGGTTAATACCGGACGTGAAAAAGATTATCTGCTTGAAAGCCTCACGCCGCACGGCAACGGCGTCCAACCGGATTATCTCGCCACGGTCGAACGCGAACTGCATTACCTTCAGAGAGGCCAATACGAACCGGTGATCGCCTGGAATAACCATGTGGAGCAGGTTCACGAGGCTCTTTTCTTGGAACACCGTGACCTGCTTAATGAGATAGGTGAATGGATAAAATCAAACTTTGATGCTCAAGTTTATGCCGACCCTTTTTCGCCAGTTTGTCTGATTGCCAATAGCGTCAACGACGCGCTCGCTATCAAAAAAAAAGTCATCGATATGATTGACCCAACAGGGCCACTTGCCTGGGTTTGCAACGATATTTATGCCCGATTTTCTCACAGCGCCATTCACAAGGGCTCTGTGCTCGCAGAAGTCGCTCGCCGCCATAGCATTGCCCCCAATCAAATCGTGGCTGCCGGGGATCACTTTAATGATCTCCCCATGCTCAAGTGCCAATACGCCCAACATTTGATCGTTCCAAGTAACGGTATGCAGGAGGTGATCGAGGCGGTCAGCCGCGAAAAAGGGTTCGTCGCTTCATCACCGGCCGGAGCTGGCCTGATGCAAGGACTCTCAAGGCTTGATTCTTTGGGCTACCGAGCCACCCAATAAAACCTAATCATAGATCATAAGTAAACCTTATCGGTTTAAGTCCAGGATGACATCGAGCAAACTCATATAATAATTCGACATTGCTTTCGCGGTTAATCAATTGACACCTGACCACACGGGTTTTATCTTTGTTTAGATCTGCTTGATCAACAAAAGCAGACCCCACATTTCGATCACTTCAATGATCAGAATGATTAATGGAAAATCCATCTGAATGAACAATTCCACGTCTGCCGCCGAGTCGACTGGTGGCACAGCATCCAATCCCAAGATCACTGAGGCTGTCATACGGATAGCCGGTAATTCCCAGGACGGTATCCAGTCCATAGGAGGCTTCCTAGCTCGATTGGCCGGCCGAAGCGAACAGGATGTCATGACCTTCATGACCATTCCCTCCACCATTTCGGGAGGGCCTTCGATCTTTCAGGTTCGCATCGGCACAGGTGAAGTACTCAGCGCTGGGGATGAAGCCGATGTCTTGCTGGCATTTTATCAACATTCCTACGAGGGTCACATCAATTCGCTCAAGCCCAATGGCATCGTGCTTTACGATTCGGATCATGTGGAGCCTAACCCATCGTGGCAAAAGGATTACCACCACGTCGGCATCTCCATCAGCAGCCTGACGGTCGAGGCCATTGGTGGGACTGCTCGAGACAAGGGAAAAAACATTTTCGCTCTGGGCCTGATCTGCCGCATTTTTAACCTCGATGCGACCAAGCTCACCAATCTCATCACTGAAAAATTCAAAGGTAAAAATCCCAAGATCACTGAGACGGCTATGGCCGCCTTCACGGCAGGGCATCAGTATCAGATAGGTCCGGTTATTGAGTCATTTTCATTCGCTGATAGCTCTCTTGGCCGTTCCACTCAGGTTGTGATGAATGGCAATGAGGCGCTAGCCTACGGCCTGATTACAGCTGGGGTTCGATTTGGGGCAGGTTATCCTATCACGCCATGGTCAGACATTATGGAGCTACTGAGGCGAGAACTACCCAAATATGGGGGCTCTTTCATTCAGTGTGAGGATGAAATCGCATCGATATCCATGGCTCTTGGTGGAAGTTACGCCGGCCGCGTGGCCGTGACGGGATCAAGCGGGCCAGGCATATCGTTGAAGACAGAGGCACTTGGCTGGGGTATCATGGCCGAAATTCCTTTGGTTGTGGTCGATGTGCAACGAGGTGGCCCCTCCACTGGCATGCCCACCAACGTTGAGCAGTCAGATTTGAACATTGCCTGCTTTGGCGGACACGGTGACGCCCCGCGCGTGGTCGTGGCTCCTGCCAATGTCGAAGATTGTTTTTACACTGCCATGGAGGCGGTTCGGATAGCCCGAGAATACAGCACACCGGTCATCATCCTCACAGACCAGGCCATCGCCTCTCGTATCGAAGCTTTCAATGAGCCTGACCTCAAGACCCTTTGCAAGGATATCACGCCAGACCTGAGCCCGGTGGAAGATCACAAACCCTATGCCCTGGGCACTCCGAACGGGGTCACACACCACGTGGCACCAGGGACGCCCATCCGAAGCGGCAAATACCCCGTGGTCACAGGGCTCGAGCACGACGAGATGGGCCATCCAACCGGATCTTCCAAACTCCACATGGAGATGACCGCAAAACGGCGTGGCAAGCTTAAAGCCCTAGGAGAAAGCCTGCCGGTCCCCGAAGTCTATGGCCCAGCTGAAGGCAAGGTGCTACTGGTTGGTTGGGGTTCGACTCAAGGCCCTATTCAGGAGACCATAGACCGCGTCAGCAAAGAAGGCATCCAGTGGTCTGCCCTGCATCTTCGTCATGTCAATCCTTTGCCCAACGGTTTGGAAGCCATCTTCGCACGCTTTGAAAAAGTAATCGTGATCGAGCTCAATGATGAAGGTCTCTATGGCTACGGTCAACTTGCTGCCATCCTGAGAGCGCGCTTCTGTGATCCCAGAATCCAGAGTGTCACTAAGACTGATGGACTCACCTTCAAGGTGAAGGAAATTATCCAGCGTGTGCACGAGAAAATAACCCAGGCCTGAATCGAATTATAGTCCCCCGGAAAAAGCCAAGAGCATTGATCCCATCGCATCCCAAAATGAGTACGACCGAATCTGTTGACACGACTGCCCCGGAAACCACGCGTCAACCCCTTACCAAGAAAGAAATCTCAGCTGACCACCCAACGTGGTGCCCAGGTTGCGGCGACTTTTCAATCCTTGCCCTCTATTTCAAGCTGATACAGCAACGTGGGCTCCATCATGAAAAAGTGACCACTGTGGCAGGCATTGGCTGTTCTAGTCGATTCCCCTACTTCGTCCAAGCCAACGGTGCCCACTTCATTCATGGCCGGGCATTGCCTTTTGCAACCGGCGTTTCACTTTCGCGCCCTGATCTGCACACTTTTGTTTTCGGTGGTGATGGTGACGCTTTTTCCATTGGCGGCAATCACCTCAACCATGCGGCGAGAAAAAATGTCAACCTGACCTACGTGATCATGGACAATTTTGTTTATGGTCTCACCAAAAAACAGACTTCGCCTACCTCCCCCATCGGTTTTAAAAGCAAAACCGACTTGGGTGGATCAAAGGATAAGCCCATCAATCCAATGAAACAATTGGTGGCTGCCGGAGCCACCTTCATTGCCCGCACCACCAGCACCAATCCGAAACACTTGTTGGAGATGATGGAAAAAGCGATGGATCACGACGGTTTTAGCGTCATCGAATGCCTCAGTGAATGCGTTGAATTTTACCCTGGAGCATTTGATTCTTCCAATCCACGTAAGGGCGGCGAGTTCAACTTGGTGCCGGAAGATCATGATGCCAGCAGCGAGTTGGCGGCCTATCAACTGGCTGACCAACCCTTTCCTGGCCACTTCGGTGTTTACTATCAGGTCAACGAAACCACAAAGAATGCCAATGAACAATCTCTCATCCAGGCAGCCAGGGAAAAAACCTCTGGCAAGCAAGATTGGGAAATCCTCCAGGCAACTTTTGATCGCCTGAAATAGGGATTGCCCTGAGAGAGATGCCTAGCTGGTTGAACGATTCATCATATACCCTAGGCAGGAACAAGCATTCCAAATTCACATCAAACCGAGGCCATGGGATGAATACCATGGCCTTTATCTTTGTGTGATGGATTCAAAGATT
>JALRAZ010000267.1 GCA_023257935.1 Verrucomicrobiota bacterium | reverse complement strand
TGAGCAGCGTTTGAGAGGCGTTGGTCAGAGTGAGTGAGGGCAGGGCAAACTAGCCCTCGGCATTCTCTTCCCATTCGATGCGATAATCCTCAATGACAGGGTTGGATAGGAATCGCTCGCAGGCTTCTTCAATCTGGCTGGTGCAGGGTTCATTGCCCGCGAGCTCCAGCTCCAGGTATCGACCCACATGAGCGGTTTGGACGCCCTCATAACCCATATGCTCAAGCGCGTTGAGGACGGCCTGTCCCTGAGGGTCCAATACGGCTTTTTTTGGGGTAATGATGATCTTTGCTTTCATAGAGTGATAGGTTCAGGTCCTTGAAAATAGAATGGAGTAGCCTCCTTGATGCCAATCCTTTAGCCAGGTTGTTCCTAAAAAAGTTTCAACGTGGCTAGGCCATGCTTGAGAGCAACTGCCTGTTGCCGGGTCACAGATCACCTTTGCTCAAACGGTCATGTTAGAGAGGGGCTCAGGATTCGTCAGCCGCGTTTGTTTCCTCGGCTTCGATTCCCTCCTGAAACTCTTCATCCACATCACCTTCATCACTGGCAAGGGCTTCTTCGGAAAGATGCTTGAGATGCTTGTCGAACTGGCGTTTTTGCTGGTGTTTGGGAAGAGGGGAAAGGGTCATGGTGATGCGCTTGCCCCGCAGGTTGGGGGAAAGATCCACTTTTCCCATGGTTCCCAGGTTGTCGCACACCTTTTTCATTAAATCGAATCCGAGGTCTTTGTGTGCATTCTCCCGTCCTCGAAACCTTAGCTGCACAACGAGTTTGTCTCCTTGGGCTAGGAAACGCTCAGCTCTGGCAAGTTTGATGCCATAGTCATGTTCGTCGATAGCAATCCTAAGCTGAATCTCTTTGGTTTTTTGTTTGTGAGATTCTGAAGCCTTTTTCTTTTTGGATTGCTCGTATTTGTATTTGCCATACTCGATGATACGGCAAACAGGAGGCTTTGCATTTTCTGCTATTTCAACAAGATCCATCCCTGCGCTTTGCGCAAGCTTGATGGCTTCTTTGGTGTCCATTACCACGTTCTTTTCGCCATGGATGACTCGTACCTCGCGTGCACGTATACGATGGTTCACGCGGGTCGTGTCTCGTGGTGGACGTTTGAAAAATCTCTTTTTACCTTTTATAGCCAGCTCCTGATTAGTGTCGACTTGAGATCATACGATCTACAGACATTTTTTCTCAAATAATCTTAACGGCTTCAAGCTTTATTGGTTCGCCAACAGCCAGGCACTCACAAAGAGCAGCATCATGATCAGGGAGATGAGAAATTTTCCCAATGATCCTGCCAACATCCCCATCAAAGCCCCTGCACCAGCCTTGGCGGCACTCTGTGGCGAACGCCCACCAAGCCATTCCAGCGCTACCGCCCCGATCAACGGACCGAGTAGGATGCCTGGCACTCCAAAAAACAATCCCAACATGCCACCTACAATGGCTCCGACCACACCTTTACTTGAGGCTCCAAGCTTCCTGGCTCCCACTGCCGTTGCCAAATATTCAAGCAGTAGGGAGATGACCACGAGGATTCCCATGGTCAGCAAGATGATCCCGTGTACGCCTTGCTCTTTCATCCAAATGCGATGAAGGAGAGCCGCAAGAAAGACCAAGGGGGTGCTAGGCAGGGCAGGAATCAAGCTGCCCAGGCAGCCGGCGATCATCATGATCAGGGCCATGATCAGGGCTATCCAGGCTTCTAAAGTCATCTGATAGATGGGCTTTTCGGTTGTGAGTCACTCGTTTCTTTGGCCGCATCACGACACGCCTCAGCGGGGCGTGATCCTATCATAGTGATCTTACCGGGCGAGGCTTGGTGCATGCCTATGGTATGGGATCCCACCAAGGTTGGGGAGGCTTTCAGGCTCAGGAGCGGCCGCGCATGCGCATGGCAAAGTCCCTTCGGATTTTTTCTCGCATGCCTGAATCGTAATAATCCACCGGGTTGTAGTCATCGGTGATGATGACGCCGTTTTCGGGCACAATGGTCGCCTTGTTCTTCCAGGCGGTTTCGACAAATGGCCTGACCTTGGGGTGCACGCTAGCAAGGCTCATGGATTGGTGAACTTCCAGCGAATCCGACGGAGAGGCGACAAAAAACACATTGCCCCGCGTTCCGTCGTGAATAGCAACTGAACCAAACACTGTCGCCAGGGTTTTGCCCAGTGAGGCCATGAAAAAATCTTCACCTTGACCGAAATGACCAAAGGCATTGATGACCAGAATGGATTCATCCTTCATACAGCGACGCATGCTCTCAAAGCATTCCTGACTCATAAGATGCGAAGGGGAACTGTCTCCCAGAAAAGCGTCCAGAATCACGACATCATAGGTCTTATCACAGGCATTGAGATAATGCCTTCCATCACCGAGGCTCAGGTTAAACTGGCTTGTATCCATGCCAAAAAACCTCTCTCCGACTTCTACCACGCCGGGGTTGATTTCGACCACATCCACCTCAGCTCCCTCTTGGGCCAGCTGCATGGGGACAACCCCCACCCCTAGACCGATACAAAGAATATCTTCAGGGTTGGCATGGTAAGCGTGGGCCAGACCGTGAAGCATGTAGGTGAAGACTGTCAGGCTCTGGTTGGCTTGAGGGTCATAAATGTTCTGAGTCAGGTAATCGTTGAGGTAATAGCGGACGTCGCCTGATGGGGAGTCCACGACTTGCATCAGTCCGAAATTGGAGTTTTTCTGAAAGAGACTTTTACCAATAGCTGGCAGGCGACGCTTTTCAGTGCCCATCGCCGCTAGAGCCATTCCCAAGCCTCCTATCATCAGGAAAGGGAAGATACCACTGCGCAGCGAGGATCGGTTCAAGACGAAAAAAACCGCTGATAGCATTAGTTCGATCACGACCATGAGCATCATAGTTGTGCTGTTGGGTGCCAAGGGGATCAGCACATAGCTGATCAGCAAGGTGCCCACCACGCTTCCCAGTGTACTGATGGCAGATAAACGGCCTACCTGCACTCCCAGGTTATGGGCTTCCACATGGGTTACCCGAATGAGGAAAGGGACCGTCACAGCCAGCAATGTTAGGGGAACGAAAAACAGGAAAAGGGCCATCATGACTGATCCCAGAGCGAGTTTGAAACCCAGGAAAAAATAAGCCACCGGCTCAAGCACCAGGGTCGCGAGGGCTAGGTAGCAGGCAGCAACACTCATACAGGTATAGAGGCCTGACAAATTGGGTTTCCGATCGGCAAGCCAGCCTCCAAAGTAGTAGCCGCATGCCAGAGAGAGCAGGGTGGCTGCGATTTGCGCGGTCCACACGAAATGAGAGGTCCCAAAAAAAGGAGACAGCATTTTGGCGCCCAGTATTTCAATGACCAGGATGACACCGCCGTTGATGGCGGCGGTCAGATAGAGGAAGCGCCCCATGGCGGAAGATTGCCTTCCCGAGGCTGTCTGCGATGATGGAACACTCACGTTGTCGTTCTAAGGTCAACGGTTTGTAAAATCAAGCTACCCTTGCCAATGAGGCCTTAGCTGATTGAGCAGGCAACCTTGTACCTGCCGGAATAAGCTTGAAGCAAGGAAGCCGAGTGGTGTTATTGGCTTGAATGCATTCCCGGCGCCTCATCGATCGATTCGGTCAGATGGTCCAGAGGCTGACAATTCATTTGGACAAGCGTTTGTCTATTGATGTGCAGTCGTTGCGGCTCTTTCGGTGCGCACTGGCCCTGACACTGGCCCTGCAGTTTGCTGGCTACCTCACCGAAGCGCAGGCTCTTCTCTCTGATGAAGGGGTTCTGCCGATCGAGAGCTGGAAGAAGCTCCCACATGCCAACTGGCCATGGGTGAGCTCATTGCTGGCACTCTCTGGATCCACTTTGTGGTCGGAGTGTTGCCTGATGCTAGGAATACTACTCGCCCTACTTTTAGCCATCGGTTACCGGGTGCGGTGGGTTTCGCTTTCATTGCTTGTCTTGCTTCATTCAGTGCAGGCGCGAAACCCTTGGGTATTGTACGCGGCGGACAAGCTCCTATTCCTGTTGCTCCTATGGTATAGCCTCCTGGTTGCCTCGCTGGGACGCCAAGGGGCTAGTGGATCTGTTATCCGTCATTTGGCTGGCTGGGGCCTTCGACTTCAGGTTTGTGTCATGTATCTCTTCTCCGTGCTCCGCAAGACGGGCCATACTTGGGAAGAGGGCACAGCGGTGCGCTACGTGCTGGAAATCGATCAATTCTCTCGCCCCGAGGCCAGCTGGTTACTCGATCTCCCGCCCAATTACCTGCAGATCATGACTTGGTCGACCCTGACCCTTGAGTGCCTGGCCCCCTTCATGCTGCTTTCAATCTCGATTCGATGGAGGTGCTTGGGCTTGTTCAGTCTTTGTATGCTTCAACTTGGCTTTTGGTTCACCATGGATCTTGGATGGTTTCCCTGGATATCCACCCTAGCCCTCATCCCCCACCTGCCTGCCAGGTTGACCGGCAAGCCCGATCGGGCCAGCTTCTTGGAACCCTTCAGATTCTCACACTGGGACAGGCTGGCAGGCTGGCTGCTGGTTGGCATGCTTGGATGGAACCTTGCTATGAATCACACCTACCCAGATACCCTCAAGTCAAGGTTGCCAGCCTGGATAGGGCAAAGCATAGCCCTGCTGAGGCTGGATCAATATTGGGGGATGTTTGCGCCAAATCCGATGGTCCATGATGGCTGGTTTGTGATGCTGGCCACTTATCCAGGAGGGCAACAACTTGACCTGTTGGACCCAGAGCGTCAGGATCCAGCCCTTAAGCCAGCCAATGTGCTGGCTACCTTTCCATCTGATCGCTGGAAGGATTTCCTGATGATGCTTTATGATTACCCGGACCAGGCCCACCTCTGGGAAGGCGTGGTGCAATGGTTTGTCTCAGCTCACCAAACGCCTGAATTTCAAGGTCAGCAGCCTGAATCCATTCGTGTGCTCTACATGATGGAGGAAACCCTTGAGGAGGGGGTGGCTCCGCCTGTGGAGGAGCAGCTTTGGCCTCGCCCTGCCTCCATGACTGAATGATCTAGGCATTGTTCCGGCAAGCCGCTAAGCTGCCTCGAGTTAGGGCCGATTAGTGACAGGCCCAAACCAGGTATCTCGAAAATGAATCAAGCAGTTTTCCATGGATGTATTCCCGCCCTGATGACGCCTTGCAATGCTTCGGGAGCCCCTGATTATGCCAGTCTCGTGGCCACAGCCGCGCAATTGATTGAGAAGGGCATGAGAGCGGTTGTTTACTGCGGCTCGATGGGGGACTGGCCCCTGTTGAGCCATCAGCAACGACAGGAAGGAGTCAGTCAGCTTACCCAGGCTGGCATTCCGGTTATCGTGGGTACAGGCGCTCAGAATACGGTCCAGGCCGTAGACCATGCCCGGCACGCCGTGGAAGCCGGGGCATCGGGGTTGATGATGATCCCTCGCCTCTTATCTCGAGGAACCAGTCCAGCCGCTCAGCGCCATCATTTCTCAGCTATTCTGGAGGCAGCTCCTGATCTTCCTGCGGTGATCTACAACAGTCCATATTATGGTTACGAGACCCGGTCTGACCTTTTTTTTCAGCTCCTGGAGGGGCATAATAATTTGATTGGATTCAAGGAATTTGGTGGAGCCTCCTCGCTCTCCTACGCTGCGGAGCATATCACCGGCCAAGGTCAGGGACTGAGTTTGCTAGTGGGTGTCGATACCCAGGTGGTGCATGGTTTCCTGCATTGTGGCGCGGTGGGAGCTATCACTGGCATTGGGAACGTGCTTCCTGAGCAGGTGCTGCAACTGGTAGGCCTATGCGAATTGGCTGTCAAAGGAGATGCCGTGGCTCGTCGGTATGCCCATGAGCTGGAGGAGGCGCTGCGGGTTCTCTCTTCCTTTGATGAAGGGCCTGACCTGGTGCTGTATTATAAGTATCTCATGCTGCTGGAGGGACATCAGTCATATGCCGATCATTTCAACCCGACGGACCGTCTGAGCCCGAGTCAACAAGCTCATGCCCGCTCTCATTGGGAGCTGTTCCGAGCTTGGTGGTCCAGCTGGGATGGTGCTGACTATTCCCGGGCTAAGGCCTGAAGCAAGCAATGACTGAGTGATTATGGCTACTAGGCCTCCTATCCATCCTGGGGTGCGGGTGATGGATTCTCACACCGAAGGCGAACCGACACGCGTCGTGATCGAAGGCGGGCCCGATCTTGGGGGGGGAACCATGAAGGAAAGAGCTAGCCGTTTCGAACAATATCACGATGATTTTCGCAGATGGTTGATGCTCGAACCACGTGGGTATGATTACTTGGTGGGAGCCTTGATTTGCCCACCCACTCAGAAGCACCAGGCTGCCGGAGTGCTTTTTTTCAATAATGTGGGGTTACTCGGTATGTGCGGCCATGGGACCATTGGGGTGGCTGTGACCCTGAGTCAGCTCGGTCGCATCGGACCGGGTTGGCATAGTCTGGATACCCCGGTGGGTGAAGTGAGGATCGAGTGCCTCAATGATCATCAGGTCGCCATCACCAACGTTCCCAGTTGGCGTTACCGGAAAGGGGTGGTTTTGGAAATCCCGGGCTATGGCCAGGTGATCGGTGACATTGCTTGGGGCGGCAATTGGTTTTTTCTCACCGAACAAAGCCCTTGTCCTATCGAACTACCTTTTTTGGCATCCCTGACCTCCTTTGCTCAGGACATCCGAGAGCAACTTGAAAAGCACGCTATCACCGGGGATTCAGGTGAACTCATTGATCATATCGAAATCACTGGACCCAGCGCTCGCCATACTCATGGAGCCAGGAATTTTGTGCTCTGTCCTGGGGGTGCCTATGATCGATCGCCCTGTGGGACTGGTACGAGTGCCAAGCTGGCGTGCTTGGCAGCGGAGGGTAAGCTTGAACCGGGGCAGTCTTGGTTCCAGGAAAGTGTGATTGGGAGTTGTTTTGAGGCAAGCTATCAGAGGCTTGATGGGCAGCGTATCTTACCCCGGATCATGGGTTCTGCCTATGTTTACAGTGAGGCAACCTTCACTACCCACCATGCGGATCCATTCCAAGGTGGTATTTACGGTTTAAACCATGCCTGAGTCTCGCAAACATGTCCTGATTCTGGGTGGTGGCGTCATAGGGGTTGCTTGTGCGCATTATTTGCTCGAGGAAGGTCTTGAAGTGACCGTAGTCGACCAAAAAACCATTGCAGGGGCCTGCTCTCATGGGAATTGTGGATACGTCTGCCCCAGTCATGTGCTGCCACTGACGGAACCGGCCGCCCTAAAAGTCGCCCTGCAATCCCTTTTTCGCCCCAGCTCTCCTTTTTACGTTAAGCCAACTCTCGATCCTGAAACCCTCAAGTGGTTTTGGCAGTTTGCTAAACGCTGTCGACATCGAGTCATGATGCGCTCTGGTAAGCACCTCAAGGCTATCCTTGATGCTTCCATGCTAGAATACCGTAAGCTGGTCGATCGAGATGGGCTCTCCTGCCAATGGCGGGATTCGGGCTTACTTTATGTCCTCAAGAGTCAGGCAGCCATGAAGGGGTTCGCAGCGACCGATCGGTGGCTGAGTCAGGAATTTGGCGTGTCGGCCAAGCGTATTGAGGGAAGTGAACTAGCCGATCTGGATCCTGCCCTAAGATCCGGTCTTGCCGGGGCTTTCTTGTACCAAAGCGATACGATGCTGCGGCCAGACCGACTGTGTCAGGCATGGCGCCAGCGCCTCGAGCAACGAGGCGTGCGTTTTGTCGAGCATTGCGAGGTTATCTCTACCCAGCAGGAACAAGGGGGTATCACCGCCGTGATCACTTCTCACGGACCGATGAAGGCCGATACCTACCTGCTGGCTACCGGTGCTCGAAGCGGGGCCCTGGGGAAAGCCTTCCATTGTTATCTGCCGATTCAACCGGGTAAGGGTTACTCGGTGACCATGTCCCGTCCTGCGCTCTGCCCGACCTACCCGATGCTCTTTCCTGAACATCGAGTGGGTGTGACTCCCTTTGAGGAAGGCTATCGACTGGGCTCGATGATGGAGTTTGTTGGTTTCAATGAACAGATCCCTCAAGGGCGTATCCGACAGCTCATGGAATCTGCCGAGCCTTACCTAAAGCAACCACATACCCCTGAGGTGATTGAAACCTGGTATGGTTGGCGTCCCATGACTTGGGACAGCCTGCCAGCTATTGGGCCTGCTCCCGGCCTTCACAATGCCTACGTGGCCACCGGGCACAACATGCTTGGATTGAGTATGGCTCCGGCGACAGGTCGGCTCATTGCTGACATGGTGGTAGGGCGCCGTCCCTTCCTGGAAGCGGTAGCCTTTGATCCTGCTCGGTTCGAGCAAGCCTAGCTCTTGTCCAAGGTCCTGAGGACGAAAGGCCTGGAGCTTTTTGCTTGTCGGCCTATCATCTCGATGCATGAAGGGAAGCTTCTATTTTTGCTTGCTCACCGTGGCTTTGAGCATGCCCTCCGGCAATGTGATTCAAACTCAAGCCGAACAGCCAAACGTCCTGATGATCCTCGTTGATGATCTCAAGCCTGCGTTGGGCTGCTATGGTGATAGCCTGGCCAAAACACCTCATATCGATTCTTTGGCAGCCTCAGGGTTACGTTTTTCCCTGGCATACTGCAATCAGGCAGTCTGCGCGCCTTCGCGCAACAATCTGTTGCTTGGCAGCCGTTCGACCTCACTGGGGATCTATGGATTGGGTCGGCACTTCCGAGACTTTTGGCAGGATGCCCAAACCATGCCACAGTTTTTCCGTTCTCATGGCTGGCAGGCCGAGTCATTTGGCAAGGTCCTGCACACTGGGCATGGCAATCGCGATGATGCCCTATCGTGGAGCCGGCCTGCATACGCTGACAAGGTGGTGGAATACCTCCTGCCGCAGAGCACTCAAGGTGGGCAATTGACCCGGGAAGAGGCCTACTTCACCAACCAGCAGCTTGATCGCATTGGTTCCCTACCCAAGGGATATGCTTGGGAAGTGGCCGAGGTGGCCGATGAAGCTTATGCAGATGGCAGGATTGCCAGGCAAGTGGTCAGTCGATTGGAAGCTCATCAGCAAGGTGTTGATCAACCATTCTTTATCATGGCGGGTTTCATGCGCCCGCACCTGCCCTTCACCCCCCCAAAACAGTATTGGGACATGCATGATCCCAATGCCTTTAATTTGGCTTCAAGACAACAAGTGCCTGAGTGGGCCCCGCCCCTGGCGGGTAAGCGAGGTGGAGAAATTGTCAATTACGCGCCCCTTAACGAAAACAACATCAAAGATGTTCAGATTCAGCGTCAGCTTATTCATGGCTACTACGCATCCATTAGTTACGCTGACGCTCAGATCGGAAAAGTACTCCAAGCCATGGAACGCCTCGGCTTGGACAAAAATACCATCGTCGTCCTTTGGGGAGACCATGGTTGGCACCTCGGAGATCATGGGATCTGGACCAAGCATACCAACTATGAGCAGGCCAACCGCATCCCGATTATCATCCGTGCCCCGGGAGTCACTCGGCCAGGTACGGTTTCGGGTCAGCTTGCTGAGACTGTGGATCTCTTTCCAACTCTGGCAGAGCTAGCAGGTCTTCCTACACCCACTGGCCCCCAGCCGATAGACGGGCTTAGCTTGGTTTCAGTGCTGAAATCGCCATCAAGCAGGGTGCGCGACCATGCTTATCATTGCTATCCACGCGGTCAGCGTATGGGAAGAGCCATCCGAACCGATCGCTATCGGTTGGTCGAATGGAAGCGGCCGGGCGATAGCCAGGAGCATGCACTCTACGAGTTGTATGACTATTTCCAGGACCCAGAAGAAACCCATAATCTCTCGAGTGTCCGTCCGGAAGTGGTGGATCGACTCAAGCAGCTGCTTGAAAGCCATCCTGAAGCCCGCTTGCGACGCTAGGGAGTGCCTTGATGGGTAAGGGGATATTGTTCGATTGTACTGCGAAACCACCGACATTGGGACTCTGGGTCTGTATGATTCAGTATGTCGGAGACCACACAGATGCGCCGAGCGCCGGCATTCAGGACCTCAGTGAGGTTGTTCTGCTTGATACCCCCGATACAAAACCATGGGATTTGAACTTCTGCTGAAGCCCAACGAACATAGTCCAAGGTAACAGGAGAGGCGCTGGGCTTGGTGGGGGTGGCAAAGACCGGCCCAATAGCCACATAGTCGGCCCCAGCCTGAATGGCTCGCTGTGCCTGAGAAGGTGCGTGCGTGCTTATCCCCAGTTTGAGCGACCTGCACGCAGTTCGGCTGCGTAGCTCGTCCACATGAAGGTAACCCGCATCAAAGAAATCTTCCTGACCCAGGTGCAGGAAAGGCGAGGGAAGCCCTGTGGCCGTGGCGACATCATCATTAATAATCAGATGAACGCCATGGGCTTGGGTGATGGGGAAAAGCGCCAAGGCCACCCTGCAAATCGTGGCATGGGGCTGACCTTTCATCCTTAGCTGAATGATGTCTGCCCCACCTTGGCACAAAGCCTCAGCTAAATCCTCGTGCTGCCTTGCAGCGCGATAGGCCTCGTCAACAAAAGCGTAGAGTCGACATTGATCCAGCGGTTTTGGGCAAGCTTGCAATGTTTTGCTCAAGGGTCGCTAACTGCGTACTTCGATCAACTCCCTTCCCCCGCCGTTCAACAGCCTGGAAATGAAATGAGTTGTGTAGACTCCTCGTCGGAAGTCAGGATCCTGTAGGATGGCCTGCTGGAATGGGATGGTGGTCTTGATGCCGGTGAGCATGAACTCCGAGAGCGCACGACTCATTTTATTCATGGCGTCCCTACGGTCCTTGCCGTAGGTGATGAGCTTGCCGATCATGGAATCGTAATAGGGGGGGATGCTGTAGCCTGCATAGACGTGAGAATCCCAGCGCACCCCGCGCCCTCCAGGAGTGAAGAGCATATCGATCCTTCCTGGTGAAGGTCTGAAATCCCCGAATGGATCTTCAGCATTGATGCGACATTCGATGGAGTGACCCGTAAGCTTGACGTCACCTTGAGAAATTCTCAGAGGCTCTCCCATCGCAATCAGGATCTGTTGCTGAACCAGGTCAATCCCGGTGACTTCTTCGGTCACCGGATGTTCTACCTGGATACGCTTGTTCATCTCCAGGAAGTAGAAATTACCTTTCTCGTCGACGACAAACTCCACCGTGCCAGCGTTGGTGTATTGCGCTGTCTCGGCCAGCTTAATGGCTGCCCGACTCATCTTCTTACGTAAGTCCCTGAATGCCCTTTGCTCGAGGAAAGGGGAGGGCGATTCTTCGATTAGTTTCTGATTTCTCCTCTGGATCGAGCAGTCGCGTTCACCCAAGTGGATGATTTTTCCCTTACCATCGCCAAGTATTTGGTATTCAATGTGTCTTGGGTTCTCGATGAATTTTTCGACGTAGACTCCAGAGTTCCCGAAAGCTTTTTCAGCTTCCGCACGTGCGGTATGATACCCTTTGATCAAAGAAATATCATTGTGGACCACACGCATCCCGCGTCCCCCCCCGCCTGCTACGGCTTTAATGAGTACTGGGTATCCAATTTTCTTAGCCGTTTCCAGAGCTTCCTGTTCGGTGTCAACCATCCCTTCGGATCCCGGGGGAGTAGCCACACCTGCTCGCTTGGCCAACTCTCTGCTGACAGCCTTGTCTTCCATGGCATTCATGGCTGTCGGTGAAGGGCCTATGAATCGGATATTGCAGCTTTCGCAAACCTCAGCGAAGTGAGCGTTTTCGGACAAGAATCCATAGCCTGGATGAATCGCATCCACATCAGCGATTTCTGCTGCGCTGATGATACGATCGATGCGAAGGTAACTCTCCGGACTGGGTCCGCGCCCGATACAGATTGCCTCGTCGGCCATTTGCACGTGCATCGAGTTGTGGTCGGCTTCTGAGTAAACCGCTACGGTCTTAATATCGAGCTCCTTGGCAGCGCGAATAATGCGCACCGCAATTTCGCCTCGATTGGCGACCAGGATTTTTTCAAACATAAAGGGGTATACTTGTCAGGGTTAGGTCTGATGGATCAACCAGCCATGTGTTGCCATCAGCGTGCCAGGGATTGAGCTCAATTTGGCCTGACTCGGAACATGGCCTGACCAAATTCTACTGGCTTGGCATTATCAACGAGAATCTCGGTAATAACGCCGCTGACCTCGGCTTTGATCTCGTTCATGACCTTCATTGCTTCGACGATGCAAACAACCGTTTCTGGGCCAACCTTAGTCCCGATTTCAACGTAAGGCGGCGAATCCGGGGAAGGGGAAGCATAAAAACTTCCAATCATTGGTGAGGTGATTTCAAGATCGGTCGATGCCTTGGCTGAGGCTTGCGGGGCCTGAGTCGCTGCCGGGGCCTGTTCCGGCGCTGCAGCCATCGCTTGTGGCAGGGCCTGCGGTATCGGATGGTAGGCGATGGGTAGCTCGTCGCCGCCACCTTGAGTCCCGCCTTGGAGGCCCCGTTTGAGTTTGATTTTGAACTCTTCTCTTTCGAGTTCGAATTCCGAGATGGAATTCTTCTTCATTAAATCGACAATGGCTTTGATATCCTTTAAATCCACAGTGGACTCCTGGTTAAAGTCATTGAGGGCGAGAAGTTTCCATTAACTGCAAAAAAAGCAGTCCCCTTTCTAGGTACTGCTTTGACCCTCATATGTGCTATTAAAGTAAAGTTTCCCAATCTCTGCGTCAAGTAGTTGATTGGTGGCAACCCTCAATCGAAATCTCTCAAGACATCGATGACAGATCCCCCGAAAAAACAAAGGACGGCTTTTCCCTTGGAATAATCCAGCAGGGTTCAGCCGTCCTTCAGCACTTTGAGTGTGTCAGGCCCCAGCCAGCATGGCAGGGGCGTTGTGTTTGTCCATCATACGCTTCAAGCGCTGCAAGGCCATATTCTGAAGCTGACGAATCCGCTCTCGAGTGACGCCAAATTCCTCGCCCACCTCCTCCAAGGTGCGCTCCTTTTCTCCATCCAACCCAAAGCGATAACGCAAAATGCGGGATTCTCTGGGATTGAGCTGCTTGAGTAGTTTACCCAGCAGACCAAGCGAAGTCTGTAATTCAAGTTCCTTATAGGGGTGCTGAGCATTTTCGTCAGCGACTCGTTCTTCAAGTCGCGTTCCTTCCTCTTCTCCGAAACTTTCGTCCAGGGATAGCGGCCTGACTGAGGCCCGGCGCATCATGGATACCCTCGATGGAGCGATTTGCAGCTCCTTGGCCAATTCCTCATCTGATGGCTCACGCCCAAGAAGTTCCTGTAGCCTGGTCGAGACCTGACGGAGCTTGGCTATCTTCTCAACCAAATGGATAGGGAGGCGAATGGTTTTGCTCTGATTGCTCAAGCTACGCTTGATAGCTTGCTTGATCCACCATGAGCTGTAGGTAGAAAATTTAGCTCCTTTGGTGGGGTCGAACTTATCCACTGCTTTCATCAACCCAATGTTTCCTTCGTTGATTAAATCGAGCAGTGGCAACCCAAAACCCTCGTAATCCCTCGCGATTTTGATCACCAATCGAAGATTAGCTTTGATCATACGCTCTCTGGCTGCCTCGTCTCCGTTTTTAATGAGATCGGCCAGCATGACCTCTTCTTCCGGTGTGAGTAACGGTTCCTCGCCTATTTCCCTCAAATATAAGGCATAGGATGATCGGACAGGGGTGTCGCTTGCAGCTGCAACACTCATAACACTTTCTCTCTTTACAGAGATCGAGTTGGGCTTGAGCTGCTTAACTTGCGAATCCCATTCCTGTTGAATGACTGCTTTTGCCGAAGATACTGGTGCAATGTTTCGAGTATTTTTGGCCAACGCCGTGCCGCGCCTAATTGACTTGGCATTTCGCTTGGTGATTCTGGTGGGATTTTCAGTTGTTGCTTTCATGCGGCTCGTTTTCTATTAATGAAAATCTAGTTTTTGTCTAAATAATGT
>JALRAZ010000395.1 GCA_023257935.1 Verrucomicrobiota bacterium | reverse complement strand
ATAGGTCAATCGCTCGTGATCAATCCCCATCAGGTGAAGCAGTGTTGCGTGGAGGTCATGCACATGAACGGGCTTTTCAATCGCCTTGAAGCCAAAGGGATCAGTTGCCCCATAGGTCATGCCTCCCTTGACGCCCCCTCCAGCCATCCAGATTGAAAAACCGTAATGATTATGGTCCCGCCCCAGTTTACTTTCACCCTTGTTGGTCTGTTCCACCGTCGGGGTGCGACCAAATTCCCCTCCCCAGAGCACCAGGGTTTCATCCAACATACCTCGCTCCTTCAAATCAGTCAGCAAGGCAGCGATTCCCCTGGAACATTCTCCAGCCAGCTGACGATGATTCTTTTCAATGGCATCGTGATTGTCCCAAGGTTGCCACTTGCCATGCCACAGTTGCACAAAGCGCACCCCGCGCTCTGCCAGCCTGCGCGCCATGAGCAGCTGCCGCCCCTGAGGCGTATCACCATAGCGCTCCCGAACTGAAGCAGGCTCACGGAGGATGTCCAGGGCATCGGTGGCTTCAAGCTGCATGCGGTAGGCCTGCTCGTAGCTTTGAATGCGGGCCTCAAGCTGTGGATCCGGGCCGCGCTGGGCCAGATGCCGTCGATTGAACTGCTGCAGCAAATCTACCTGACGACGCTGAGTCCTTAAGTTGAGACTGGGATGCCGGACATGCTCAATGAGCTGATCAACCTGAGTGTGTTCCGAATTGATGTAGGCCCCTTCGTAGATACCCGGTAAAAAGGCAGAACGCCAATTATCAGGCCCCTTGACGGGATAGCCCCCAGGACACATGGCAATGAATCCTGGAAGATTCTGATTGACCGTCCCCAGCCCGTAGGTCAACCACGAGCCCAGACTAGGTCGGCTCAACACGTTGTCCCCACAGTTCATCATCATTAAGGAAGGTTCGTGATTGGGCACATCGCAATACATCGAGCGGATCACGCACAGGTCATCGGCATGGGGTCCTAGTTCGGAAAACAACTCACTGATCGGCACCCCACTCTGACCATAGGCTCTGAAATCAAAAGGCGAGGCAAAGGCTGCGCCGGTCAGCCGCTCGGTAATCAGGTTGGGATTGGGCAGCAGGGTTCCATGGCGGCGCTGGAGCTCTGGTTTGGGATCGAAGGTGTCTACATGAGAAGGCCCACCGTTCATGAAAATGTGAATGATGCGCTTGGCCCGCGGGGCAAAGTGGGGCGGTTTCGGGTCCAGCGGCGAGCCCTCCAAAGCGGTAGGCTCCGATGCCTTGGCCAGAGCCTGACAACCCAACGCGGCCATCCCCATGCCCGAATGCTGCAAAAACCACCTGCGGCTAAGGGGCCACCTATCAGTCGACAAATTGGAATTCATTGGAGAGGAAAAAGGTCTGAATCAGTTCGGCCCATGGGGCCAAGGTATCGCTTTGGATTTGTCGAGCTCGCTCTTGGAGGTAAGCCACCATGACCCTTAGCTCCTCGGGGTCGGGTAGGCGCTGGTGGCAATGAAGGAAGAGTGCTTTGACCTGATCCGGATGATTATCGGGCTGGCTAAGGTCTTCGGCAGACAGGAAGCGTTGGGCCAACTCACGCGCCTGTTTGAGGATGAAGGGGCTATTGAGCAAAAACAGAGCCTGCTGTGGTACGGTTGTCTGAACTCGGTGTGGGGCAGAAATGTCTGGGCTAGGGAAATCAAACACGCGAAAGGTGTCATCCAAGTTCTCCCGATCCACATAAGTATAAAGCGTGCGTAAGGTGTTATCGGGATCCTGGGGGCTTTGGCGCACCGGGATGCCACCGGAGGGATCCCTCAGCACCCCAGCCAAATGCAGCAATGCATCCCGACTGGATTCATAATCCAGTCGCTGACGAGGCATACGCCAAAACAGTCGATTGGCCGGATCGATTTGGAGGCCATCTGGATTTGGATCACTGGCCTGTTGCCAGGTTGATGAAGTCAGGATAAGTCGATGCATCGCCTTGAAGGAACCCCCGCTGAGGACCCACTGCCCAGCCAACCAGTCCAGCAATGCCACATGCTCAGGACGCTCACTACGCCAACCGAAGTCACTGCGTGTCTCAACCAAAGGCGCCCCAAAATGCCAATCCCATATTCGATTCACAACCACCCGAGCCACCAGCGGATGCGATGGTTGCGACAAGGCTTGGGCTAGCTCAAGGCGCCCGCTACCCCGATTCACTGGGATGGCCTCTCCTAGGGTCAATGAAGCGGGGACGTGGGCTCTGATAGATTCTCCACGCATGTCAGGATCTCCTCGCTTAAATACGTAAGTATTGAAAGGCACCTCACGATCCTTGAGCATCATGGGACGAGGAGAGGCCTCAGCCCAGTGTTTGATAAATACTCTTTCCACCTCAGCGCGCGCTTTGCGAATGGCCACGCTCTCATCAAGTGTGAGCAAATCAACAGCCTCTTCCAATCGAATCGTTGCCGGGGCATGCTCTCCATAAAGGGCAAGGCGCAAGGCCTCGGCATCGGCTGAAGGCATGCTCACACATCCTGGATCTGAATCGAGTTGTTGTCGCCACTCCGTATCAATTGACTCGAGCAGGTTGCCGTACACTTCAGCCACATCAGCCATGTGAGTGACCTGATGCGATGCAAAGGCGGTGATCACTCGCTGATTGGCCCCGGGCAGCGCCTGAAAGGATCGAAAAATGTCATTGAAACGATCAAAAACTTCCTGCCCATTGGCCAGGGCGAATAAACGTGCCCACAGACCAAAGACAGGATCATCGACTCCTTGGTTTTCCAGGAAAAGACGCCAGCGCTTGACCGCTCCACCCGCATAGGCAGAGACTTCCCGAATCATGCCTCGCTTGGTAATCAGATCTGGTTGATCCTGGCTACGGTGACGTGGTGTCGTCTGGATAATGTAGCGCAGGTAGTCACCAGCCCAGGCCCGCATTTCATACATCACTCGCTGATGCTGCTCCGAGCGAAGCTTTCGATAGGCTTGGCCCACTTCCTGGATTTCAGTGGCCCAAGCCGCTTCGCGGCCCGCATCCCTGAGCACCGGGGCCTGATCAGGGGTCGGCTCATCACTGTTCTGAAACATGCCATACAAGGCGTAGTAATCAGCTGCTGTCACAGGATCGAACTTATGATCGTGGCAGCGGGCACATGACACGCTCAAACCCAGAAAACCACGTGTCACCACATCTATCCGATCATCGATCACATCGTGTGGAAAAAAATTAAACCGGGATCCCACGGTAAGGAAACCCAAGGCTGCCAGCGCCAGAGGAGGCGATTGTTTTGGCTCCAGACGATCTGCTGCCAGTTGCTCCAGGATGAAGCGCGGGTAGGGCTTGTCTGAGTTGAAAGCATCCACCACATAATCACGATAAGTGTAGGCGAATGGGAAAGTGGGCTCACCAGCATCGACATAGCCCTTGGCATCAGCGTAACGCGCCACATCAAGCCAATGACGGCCCCAGCGCTTCCCATAGGAGGGATCACTCAAGAGACGATCAACCCTAGCCTCCCATGCAAGGGGCGATGAATCGCCCTCGAAGCGTGCCACCTCCTCAGCGCTGGGAGGCAAACCGAGCAAGTCATAAGCGAGGCGTCGTAGCAGGCTGCGACGCTGAGCTTGCACCGAGGGCTCAAGACCATGCTCCCTGAGCTTGTCCAAAATAAAGGCATCAATGCCATTACGCACCCAGGAAGCATCTTTGAGTGCCGGAGGTGAACGATCCTCAAGGGGTTGAATCGACCAATGGTCCTCAGTCGCAGCCTGGGCCTGCAAGCCTGCCCAAAGCGCTGCGAACAATGCTAACATGAACCAACCCCCACTCGGTGCAAACAGCGAGCAGGTTGACCAGAGCCGTTTGTTGCAAACTCCCTTGGCAATGACGCAGCTGTAAGGATCCCGTTGAGGGTGAATCATCATGGCTGATTTGGATGGGTCATTATTTGACTTAAGATGGACCCTGTCAACGGACCTCAATCCACGGGCGCAGAAGGCAAACTCACATGCTGATCTGAAATAGACGCTCGCAAAGTCGCGGCATCCCATGCCTCAGGGGTTTTTCCCAGATCCCAGGGCGCAGGGCCCACCATCTCAGACTCTCTTCCCTCAATGGTCAGAGTCCGTCTCACAGGATCCACTTGAACCATGGCATACAGGGCCTCTTTGTAGGGTACGGTATACTTGATCCAAGGATACTTGGTGTCCACCTCCTGCCCATAACGCACATGCTGGTGGTCTCCCCCAACCCAGAAATAAGAGGCGCTGTTGATCTGGGGGTATGCAATGCCTTGGATTTGGCGCAGATAATCTCGATGATGATGCCCGGAAAAGCATGCCAGCACTTTTTGGTATCCGGCTGCAAGATTAGCCTCCTCTAAAATCGAACGGATGATCGCCCCATTCTGGACCCCACCATCATCCGCGCGCTCAAGACTTTGATGAACCATGACCAGGGTTGAGCGGGTTGTTGAGGCAAGATCTTCCCTCAACCAGGCCTGTTGTTTGGTATCGATGTAGCGAGGGTAACCGCTGACATGATCAGCAGGACGGTCATTACCATCGAGCACCACGATGTGAAAATCTCCCTGATCAAAACTGTAATAGGTTGAAGGCATGCCAAGGTAAAGAGCTGCCTGTTCACGCGTGTAGCCTCCATCGGTATCATGGTTACCCAATACATGATAAGCCGGTCCCTGCCATCGTTTCCAGATGTCGAGGAAACCGCGATTAGCATCCTTGGGTACGCAAAAATCTCCCAGCTGAATGATGAAATCAACTGATTCCCGAGTCGCGGCGTCGATGAAGGCACTCAGACGCTCATCAGCATCATGCATGATGTCCTTGTGCACATCGGCAATCACGCCAAAGCGCAGTGGGCGAGCAGAGGCAAGAGGATCTTTAGATGGGAGGGCCTGGCCAGGGAAAACCAGCGATGAGAAAGAAACCACGGAGGCTTGCTGGATAAAGCGACGACGGGACAGGGACATGCTTTAAGATTAGGTTTGTTCTGGCCAGGGAGTCAATGGCACGGATCTGCCTTGGCGTTATCCCTTCCCCCTTCATGGGTATGGAACTACAATACAACCAGGCATGAAGGATTTTGGAAAAATCGGTCGCTGGCAACTCCTGAGCATTCTCCTGATGAGCCTCATCACAGCCGGCCTCCTGCAGGCGGCGGTATTGAGACCGCGCCTGATGATTCTCACCGATATTGGCGGTGATCCCGATGACCAGCAGTCCCTGATCCGCCTGATGGTGTATGCCAACCAATTCAGACTGGAAGGATTGATTGCCACAGCCTCGGGAACTCCAGGGGAACTTAAAGAAGCCATCACGCGCCCCGATTTGATCGGTGACATTGTGGAAGCCTATGGCAAGGTACGCCCCAACCTGCTTGGGCACGAAGGCAACTGGCCTGAGACCGAGGCACTGATGGGATTGATTCGATCTGGCAACCCCAGGCGAGGCAGGGAGGCCATTGGTCGAGATCAGGACAGCGAGGCATCCGCTTGGATTCAGCAACAGGTTCTAGCAGGATCACCTGAAGACCCGCTGAACATCGCCATCTGGGGTGGGCAGACAGACCTGGCACAAGCCTTGTGGCGCATAAAGTCACAGCAAGGCGATCAAGGGCTCGCCATGTTTGCCCGTGCTTGCCGCATCTACGACATTGCCGATCAGGATGGGCTAGCGGACTGGATAAACGAACAGTTCCCAGGACTCTTTTATATCCTCTCCAGGGCGCCTGCAGGAAAGGACAAGCGAGAAGCAACCTTTCGCGGGATGTATCTGGGAGGTGACATCAGCTCGACAAGTCGGGAGTGGGTCCAAGCCAATATCCGTAATCAAGGCCCATTAGGAGCCCTATACCCGTTGAAAACCTGGACAGCCCCCAACCCACATGGATGCCTAAAGGAGGGCGACACCCCTTCCTGGTTTTTCTTCCTTCCCCGAGGAGGCAACCAGGCGAATGACCCAACCCTACCTGGTTGGGGCGGTCAGTTTCGCCTCGATCAATCGGGTCGGTATGTCGATCTGGCGATTGCTGTACAGGACCCAAGACAAAGCGTCAGTCGGTGGCGTGAAGACTATCAAAGGGATTTTGCCAGGAGAATGGCATGGTGCTTGCCGCAATGAGACCCATGTTTGAACCTTCCCATGGGGGCCAACTTGACTCGATCAATGGCCGATTAGTCCTGCTGGCTGGCCACCTCAAGGACTTACCGAGAGGCGTAGCCCCTGCATCGAGCCGCAGGCCATGCTCTGGCATGACTTTGATTGAAATGCTCGTGGTGATAGCCATTGTAGGCATCCTGGCCTCATTACTGCTACCGGCCACCAGCCAAGCTCTTGAGCGAGCCAGGCGGACAGTGTGTCAAAACAACCTCCGTCAAACTTATTTGATGGTCGCAAGCCATGCCTCAGATCATGGGGGACTGCTGCCAGCAGCTTGGGTCGTTCACCCAGGGCAACCCATGCAGGTGATTGCAAACTCAGCATTTGGCGAATCAAATCCCAAGTCACTGCATTGCCCAAGTGACCGTCGCCAGTTTGAGCCTCCACTCTATGATTTGAGCTATTATTGGAATGCACAAACCTTGGGTCAACCGCTGCTCTCCCTGCATCCCCAGCTCCATTTGGCGACCGAGAAATGGTTCTGGCATGATCGCAAATCGCCTCAACAAGTCGGCGAGTCTTCCACTTACCAGGGACAAGGAGTTGCTCTTTGGGCAGATGGAAGCACTCACTATCAATACCTCGGCCTGAGCACCCTCACCAACGAGATTGAAACATTGGATGAATGAAGGCCTGGGGCCGCAGCCTGGCCACCAAGGGGGCGGTTCAGAGCGAGGATGCAAGAAAGGAGAGGATTGGACCTGACAGGAGAGAGGATCCATGGCATGATTTTTGAAATTCCCAAGTAAACAGTCATGAATGCTCCAGACGACAAACCGGCTCAAAGCAACGATTCTCCCATGCCGGATTCGGATCCCAAAGCCACTCAAGAGGATGCCGCCCCAAAACCCCTGAGCAAAGAGGAACAGTTGGCTCGGTTTGAGGAATCACTCAAACACGATGACTGGGGGCACCAGCCCTGTTGAGTGAGGCCTGAAAACAGGCTCGACTAAGACGAGGTTTCGCGCTTTATATCCATATAAGCCATGAAATACCAGCCACTTGCAGTCGATTCGCCCCACCCAGCGCAACGAGGTGCCATGAGTCGCCGTCAGATGCTGGGCAACGTGGCTTGCGGGTTTGGATCGTTAGCACTGGCCGGCATCTGTCAATCGGCCCATGGCGCCACGGGGAACAATCCTTTGCAGGCCCTCAGCGCCCATCACCCTGCCCGGGCCAAGCGCATCATTTTTCTCTTCATGCAGGGTGGTCCCAGCCATGTGGATTCGTTTGATTACAAACCCAAGCTGATCCAGAGCCATCAGCAGGAAGTCGATATCCTTGGCTACCGATTCAACAACTTCAGGAAAAACACCAAACAGGTGATGATGAAACCCCTTTGGGAGTTTCAGCGTCATGGACAATGCGGGCATGGGGTCTCCTCACTGTTCCCGGAGACAGCCAAGCACGTCGACAAGCTCTGTTTTATCCATAGCATGCATACCGAGGGTGTGGCACACGGACCCTCGACGCTCTTCCTTCATACGGGTTCGGTCAACACCGTGCGTCCTTCGGTGGGAAGCTGGGTCAGTTATGGCCTCGGCACTGAGAACGCCAACATGCCTGCTTTTGTGACCATCTGCCCCACCGCCCGCATGGGTGGCCCTCAAAACTATGGCAATGCCTTCCTGCCGGCCGTGCACCAAGGAACACCCATCGGTAAGGCAGAGCAAGCGGTGAAGGAGGCTAAGATCAAGGACCTAGTCAACGAGAAGCTCAGCCCAGAGGAACAGCTCAGACGATTTGAACTATTACAACGCATCAATCAAACACAGGTGGCACAAAGGCAAGCCAACGATGCGATTGAGGCCAACCTGAATGCCTTTGAGCTGGCTTTCAAAATGCAGGCCACCGCGCCGGATCTCATGGATCTCACGGGAGAGACTGAGGCGACTCGCAAACTCTACGGCATCGATGAAAAGGAGACTGATGATTACGGACGCCAATGCCTCATGGCGCGCAAGATGGCCGAGGCAGGGGTCCGCTACATCCAAGTCAACTACAGTGATAACGATGGGGGGAATCCGAAGTGGGATCAACATACCAACATGCCCCAGCATGCCAGACATGCCAAAGCTGTGGACAAGCCCATCGCTGGGCTGCTCAGTGATCTGGAGGCTCGAGGCCTTCTTGAGGATACCCTGATCTGGTGGGGAGGTGAATTTGGAAGGACACCTTTTTCTCAGAACAACAATGGCAGGGATCACAACCCTTTTGGATTTACCGTGTGGCTGGCCGGCGGTGGGGTCCGACCAGGCATTCGCTACGGAGCTACCGATGAATATGGTTACATGGCAGCCGAGAATAAAGTGCACATGCACGATCTCCATGCGACCGTCCTGCATCTGATGGGCCTGAATCATGAGAACCTGACCTACCGCCATGCCGGCAGAGACTATCGCCTGACTGATGTCTACGGGGAAGTGATCCGGGATATCATGGCCTGAGCATAAGGGACGATCATGAATCCTACCCCGAGTTCGCAGCCTGACAAAGTTCAACCATCCTTTGCCAACCAGGAGCAGCACCACTCGAGAGAATCGATTGGAGACCAGCAAGGGGAATACTGGCGATATTGTGCCCGATGCGGCCATGAACTGCACAATCACAAGTGTAAGCTTATCTGCCCGCAGTGTGGTTACTTCATGAGTTGCTCGGACTTTGATTAGGACAGCGCTCCATGCAGTTACCCGCTTTACTTACCTGCTTGCCATGGCTGAAGTGGCTCCTTTGGATCGGCATGCTTTCACCCACCGTTTTTCTAGCCGCATCACCTTTGGGGAGTTCGGAGTGGGCAAGGGATCGACATGTTGCGGCTCGCTTACTCAGTGAGCGAACTCATGTTCAGAGTGGCGATCGATGGTGGGTAGCCCTGGAACTCCAGCATGACCCTTCATGGCACACTTATTGGGTCAACGGGGGTGACGCCGGCATCCCAACCACCATCATTTGGGACCTACCCGAGGGCATCCAAGCCGGCACCATTCATTGGGCCCCTCCGCAGATTGTTAAGATGGGCCAGTTGGATGTGTATGGGTATGAGGACCGCTGCATGCTGCTGATCCCCTTCACCGCCACCAAGGCACTGAGAGAGGACAGGCCCTCGACAATCCGGGCCAAGGTAAACTGGATGATGTGCGCACGCACTTGCCTTCCGGGAAAGGGTGTTTCAATCGAACTGCAGCTATCGCCCACTTCCTCAACAGGGAATCATGAGCCACTCCCCTGGCTTGACGCAATGCAGCGAGCCCTACACGAGCTTCCCCAAGAACCCAAAGACATGGATTCATTCACCCTGCACTACGACGCAAGCACCAGGCACTACAGTCTGAACTGGCGTCACTCAGAAAAAGCCACCCTTCGGGAGATCCGGAGTCATGTATACTTTTTCGATGCTAGCGGACAAGTGACCTCGAACCAACCGCAGCGAATGACTGGCAAGCAGGGCGACTGGAGCCTTGAGCTGCCACGAGCCGATTACGCACCGGAAAAAGTGGGAGGGTTGAAGGGCTTGCTGAGGATTCAAGAGGATGCAGCCAAGAATCAATTTCGATGGCTTAGGCTTGAGCTTCCGCTAACTCAACATTAGATCCAAAAAGCCTGGGATATCATTCCCGCAGTTGACGCACTGCCTGCACCACCTGATCAGGATCGGGGAATTCACCGGTTGCCACTTTGCTGTAGACTAGCTGGTCGTTCACCGTCACCTCAAATACCCCTCCCCCCGCTGGAATGAGTGTGAGTGATGCCACGTCCTTCTTGAGTTTGAGCAATTTGTCCGCCAGACCGACGGCTTTGGGTTCGTAGTTTCAAACCGAACAGTATTCAATGGAGATTTTAAGGCCCATAGGTAAAAAATGAACCACGGAGGTATCCAAGTCAAGGGAAGGGCGTTGATGAATGCCTGCATTGGGGAGAACCGTTGTTTTCACTTGAACAAACCAACCATTCGTGAAAATCTCCTCCAGTCCGCTTCAGCGGATACTTCCATGGTCGGGCGAATGGCGCAGTGGCTAGCGCAGCTGTCTTACACACAGTAGGTCGGGGGTTCGAGTCCCTCTTCGCCCACCATTTTTCTATCAACCCTTTCTGGTGTATCCTTAGGATGTTTCAAACAGGCTTCTTTGGGCCTCATTTACTCCAGATACATTTCAGAATCATTGGCTCAATCCATCCTGCCTTGGAAAGGATATGGACCAAAGAGGGGGCCGACTCGTGTGGATATCGAACCATCGCTGACAAGATCTCCCT
>JALRAZ010000384.1 GCA_023257935.1 Verrucomicrobiota bacterium | reverse complement strand
CGGGGCGATACTACTCCAACTATGTCGTCCTTGGTCCTAAGAACCCTCCTCAAAATTATCTCATGCCGTATGACTTGCTCAAGGGGCAGCTGCACCCTTGGGATCATGCTTTTTAAGGCACTAGGAATCCCATGGGCATTTCATCGGAGTTGTCCACGAGGCTTTGCCTGATTACTTCCAAAGTATGAACCCACTCGCCAAGGTCTAGGTGCCTTTTCACAGCCTAAAGCCAGACTCAAGCAGTGGGGGTTGTGGAGGAACTTTCCCGAGTCATTTAGAGCGATAAGATGTCACGAAGGTCTTTGCTTACAGGGTGGGATTCTCATACCAGATCACCCCTAGAAGATCTCTCTCCTCGCATGTCAGGATGTCAAGATCACTGTCTCCATCCAAATCCAGGAGTTCCATGCGATCAAACTTTACTCCCGCCTCTCCCGAGATATCCCTTAGCAGTGGGTAGAGTTTATTTTCACCAGTCTGACCCGCTATCCATAACACCCCACTTCGGTTGCCGTCGGCGTTTTCGCATGTGATAACCGTATCGACCCTGCCATCCAAATTGATATCACCCATGGCGACCGCTTTGACCGAACCCCAGGGGCCGGATAGTAGGGTTAATGGATGACTTTCGAATTTTGATAGCCAATTCGTTGAGGATAGTCGCATCACCCTATTGGGTCGCTGAGCAGCTATGATGATGGGTTCCTTATCTTCGAGCATTCGGGCGTCAATGAACATCACTTCTTCTCCAGAGGCCCCAATCAGAGAAGATTCCCACCCATCGTTTCTCGATGGCCTTTGGCTGATTCGGTTCTCTAGTAAATAGATTCCACTTTGTGGTCCTTTTCGGTCCGAGATGATCGCGTCGAGATCTCCATCCTTATCGTAGTCGGCGACCTGGATGGACATGATCCAACCGGCAGACTGGATAGGATGCCAGATCCAGGACTCAAGGTTTCTGGGTTGATCCGGAGCCTCCAGCCAGCCAATAGTGCCTTGGTCTCCTTTTGAGCCTATCATGAGATCAGTCCTTCCATCTTGATTGAAATCTCCTGGTGTACAGAACATCCACATGGACTTTGAATGCAAAGCTGGAAAAGGTTCTGTTCGCCAATGACTACCGTTTTCGTATTGCTCTTTGTAAGCCGGTGCCCAGTGGACATAAACCGAACGGTTGTTGCCTTCACAGGAACTGATCACATCTATCATCCCATCATGATCGAGGTCGACAAATACTGCGTCTTCCGGTGAAGACACCTTTCCCACCGTGATCATCGGCCAGGGTTGGGTGATCTGGCTCAACCCTGGGTTAAGGTAGACACGAATGATTCCGCTCTCTTCCCATGCGGTGGTGATGTCGGGGAGTCCATCCCGGTTGGCATCACCAAGTCGCACCCCGTCGGCGCCTTGCAATGAGGCATCAACGGTATGTCTTGGCCATGCTGCCTCAGAGGCTATGGTACACGCTACCATGCCAGCCAACCAAGACACCCACAAATTCAACGTGCCATCCCGGTGCAGGGGAGTCATTGAGCGTGTCCTTTTAACAAGACTTTGGAATCACGGTCTGACTGCTGTCCCGTCTCGTCGGCGTATGGGCAACCAGGTTCCGGGGTTTTCCGGAAATGGATGCTTGGCTGCTGCCTCTTCATTGATATCAATGCCCCAACCAGGCTTGTCGTTGAGGTGCATGTAGCCATTGTCCATGGTGGGTGCGCCTGGGAAGACTTCGCGCATGGCGTCATTGAAGTAGACACTTTCCTGGATGCCGAAGTTGTGGATGTTCATGTCCAGATGAGCATTGGCGGCATGACCCACGGGTGATAAATCCCCGGGACCATGCCAAGCTGTCCGCACCCCGAACCACTCACCCAAGGATGCTAGTTTCCGAGAAGGTGTGAAGCCTCCCACCTGTGTGATATGGACACGGATAAAGTCAATGAGGCGTTGGGTAATCAGGTCCACCCATTCGTGCGGGTTGTTGAATAACTCACCCATCGCAATGGGGACACTTGTCTGGTTCCTAAGCTGGGGGAAATAGCCGTTTTGTTCTGGCGCCAGGGGATCCTCAATGAAAAAGGGTCGGTATTGCTCTAACTCTTTCAACAGGTTGATCGCTTCAATAGGTTGAATGCGTTCGTGCACATCGTGGAGCAATTCGATATCCTCACCGCAGGTGTTTCGGATGTGTTCGAACATTCTGGGAGTGGCCTTGAGGTAGGGCAGTGAATCCATGTGGCTGTCCGATGGCACCCCAAAGCCTGCAGCTCGGAAATCAGGTCGACTCGAAAGATGTGACGATCCGTAGCTGCCGAGTTGAATGCGTATGTGACGAAACCCCTGCTCCATCTTGGAGCGCACACTATCCTCCAATTCCTTGAAATCCCGGCCACCGGCATGCGAATAACAATCCACAGCAAACCGTGATCGTCCCCCCAAAAGCTGGTAGACTGGCATGTTGGCCCGCTTGCCCTTGATGTCCCATAAGGCCATGTCCAGACCGCTCAAGGCATTGTTCAATACCGGACCATTGCGCCAGTAGGAACTGGTGTAGGCGTTCTGCCACATGTCTTCAATGTCATCCACCAGCCGCCCTCGGGCAAAACCATCGAGATATTCATTCACGGCAGTGACGACTGTCAGGGGCCGTTGGTTGTAGGTTCCGCAGCCCAGGCCATACAATCCGGGTTCGTCCGTCTCTACCTTAATGATCACCAATCGGGCGCTCATCGGACTGGTGGTGATGGCTCGGACCTTGGTGATTTTCAGGGGTCGTAGGCCGCGCGTCGCGTTGGCATAGCGCTGGTCTGTGTTTTCCTGAGCTTTGGTAGGCAGGCTCATGGCGCCTAGGGCACCCAGGCTGAGCCCCTTGATAAGGTTTCTTCGGTTCATAGGGAGGGCTGTAGACGTGTTCTTATCCAGGAATAAGGGCTTTATAGGGTTCATTACCAAGGAAGCCAATCTTTTTGAAAATCGGGACAGTCAAGCTAAGACAGGTGGAGCTATCGATCAGAGTGCAGTGTATTCAGTCATGCAAGGCATAATGTTACTGAATCAAAAAAGAAGGATAGGCCCGCTGCTTTGGAATAATTAAAGAAAAAGGAATGACAAACGCTTTCGAGGTCCGTTAATCCTAGAAGGGTATGCCGAAAAGGACGGACATTCACTCGGTAATGATCATCGGAGCAGGCCCCATCATCATTGGTCAGGCTTGCGAATTCGACTATTCTGGGACTCAGGCTTGTAAGGCGCTGCGAGAGGAGGGTTTCAGAGTGGTGCTAGTTAATTCTAACCCGGCCACCATCATGACCGATCCTGAATTCGCCGATCACACCTACATTGAGCCTATCACTCCCGAGGTGGTCGCCAAGATCATCCGCAAAGAGCAGGCCTTCATGGAGGCAGAGGGTATGCAAGGTAAACTGGTCATGCTCCCAACTTTGGGGGGACAAACGGCGCTCAACGTGGCCATGGACATGCATCGCAGCGGACAGCTCGAGGCCTTAGGGGTTGAGTTGATCGGGGCGCAGCCCGAGGCCATCGAGAAAGGGGAGGACCGCCTGGCATTCAAGGAAGCCATGGCAAAAATTGGCTTGGATGTACCGGTCAGTGGTGTGGCCCATGATTGGCCTCAGTCCAAAAAAATTGCTGAAGAAATCGGTCGATTTCCGCTCATCATACGCCCAGCCTACACCCTTGGTGGCACGGGTGGGGGGATTGCCTACAACTGGGAAGAATACGAAACCATTTGCAAGCGAGGTTGTGAGCTTTCACCCGTTTCCGAGATTCTGATCGAGGAATCTTTGCTGGGCTGGAAGGAATTTGAAATGGAGGTCATGCGTGATCGCGCTGATAATTGTGTGATCATCTGTAGCATCGAAAATTTCGACCCCATGGGAGTGCACACCGGGGATTCCATCACCGTGGCCCCCATCCAGACCTTGACAGACAAGGAGTATCAAATCATGCGTGATGCATCCTTTGCTGTCATCCGAGAGATTGGCGTGGAAACGGGGGGGTCCAATATTCAATTTGCCGTCAACCCAGAAAATGGGCGCATGACGGTGATTGAGATGAACCCAAGGGTATCGCGCTCCTCGGCACTTGCCTCCAAGGCGACTGGTTTTCCTATTGCCAAGATCGCCGCCAAGTTGGCGGTGGGCTATACCTTGGATGAAATCCCCAATGACATCACGCGCGAGACACCGGCCAGTTTTGAACCGACCATCGACTACGTTGTCACCAAGATTCCCCGTTTTGCTTTTGAGAAATTCCCTCAGGCCGATACGACGCTGACAACTCAGATGAAATCGGTTGGGGAAGCTATGGCCATTGGCCGAACCTTTAAGGAATCACTTCAAAAGTGTCTTCGTTCGATGGAAATTGGTCGCTCAGGTCTGGGTGGTGACGGAAAACCATGGCGCCTGGGTGATCAGGTTTATGGGGATCGTGAGGTGCTTCCAAAAGATGTCATCACGCGCAAACTGAGCATCCCCAATGCAGAGCGGATTTTCTTCATTCGCCATGCTTTCCGCGCCGGGTTCTCCATGGAAGAGATCCAGCAAATCACCCAGATCGATCCCTGGTTTCTTACCCAGATTCAGCAAATCGTTGAGGTTGAGGAAGAGTTAGCTCAGATGGCCTGAGGGGTTTTTGGCCCATACGGATCCCACCTGCACGGATCTCACGCCTTCCAAGAGCGCTGGTCTCCATGTCGCTGAGTTAGGCCCTCGCGATCGATTTTTTCTAAAAAGGGGATGGCGACTCGCCTTGAGATGCCCAAGGCCTGCTTGATCTGGCTGACTGTTGAACTTTTCTCCTTGAGTAGCCAATTGCGTGTTTGATCGACAAGTTGATCAAATGCTTCCCGAATCATCACCATTTCGCTGTTCAACTCGATGATCTTTCCCATTCGGATCAGGCATCTGAGGGTGTCGCCTGCTTCGGTGGTGAGATCGATATGCCGCCGGTAAGGTGGGTCCAAGGGGTGCTCTGAGAGTTGCTTCATGAGTTTGGCTGCCATGGCTTCAAGGCGATCAGGTAGCGCCACATGATGGTCAGGATGGCATAGGAATTCCCCAGCTTGTTCCAGCCCATGATCGTGGGTCAGGGCCGCGATCAGGCTTTTCCATAGGGATGGATGGGGGAGCTGTTTGAGGTAATCATGCCTTAGGGTTTCGATGGGAAACCCTTTTAGATCAGGATGTTCCTGATGGTAGAGGCCTATGCGGGAGACAATGGATTCCAGTAAGCTCATCCACCATGAGCTATCAAGAAGCCAGCCTTGTTGTCTGGTAATACCCCTAGTTTTAGCCAGGAGGGCGGCCTCTCGAGCCAACTGCTTGGCAGTCCAGATACCCCGATCATGGAAGGTGTCGCCTGCCAGCCCATGATCCCTGATTAGTCTGGCCTCTAAGTAAGCGCCAGGGTTGGCCTCTGTAGCACTTAACGCTCCCAGGTAAGTCAACTGACGCTCACTGCGAAATCGTATGGCAGTGGCTTCGGTATCCCAGATGCGCCCTCCGCCAAGGGTTTCTTGCTGGGATCCATCGCGTATGACAAAAGGATCTCCCTCCAAGGCAAAGCAGGGACTCTCCAGTGTCAGGCGAAAAGGTGACGAGCCACCTTCAGCCATGGGGTTGCCTGAGGGAAACTCGATGCGGCCTAAAACCTGGGTGGCTCCATGATGCAACCAGACTCGGCTGCCACTGCGCAAGCGGCAGGGCTTCGGGCGATCCGGGCGATAAAGCCGACTACTGCGCTCCATGACCCCATCCAGGCAATGGGTGACGCATCCAAGGGAAGCGGTGGTGACAACTTGCCCTCGACTCACACCTGATTCGGGTGATTGATTACCCTTTCTTACTGCGACTGAGCTCAAGTTGAGCGCCACCCGCATGCCTGGGTCGACATGGCTATGCCGGGCGTGGTGATGCTCGATCGATCTGATTTTTGTTTCCAAATGACCTGGCTTGATCGACACGATCTGGTCGGCTTCAAGCATGCCACCCGCCAGCGTTCCTGTCACCACGGTGCCCAGCCCTCGGACCGAAAAGGCCCGGTCGACGGGAATCCTGGGTTTTCCCTGATTCAGGTGTGGCTCTTTCTGGCGCAAGGCCTGAGCCACGGTCAGCCCAAGTGTCTCCATGCCTTGGCCCGAGTGAGCTGAGATGGCGATGATGGGAGCTTGAGCATGGGGGGTGTCGGAAAGTTCCTCTCGAATCATTGCTTCCACCAAATTTGGGTCGGCATTGGTTAGATCGATCTTCGTGATGACCACGATGATGGTCTCGACCCCAAGGTAGTTAAGGATTTGAAAATGTTCCTCGGTCTGGGGCATCCAGCCATCATCGGCCGCCACCACTAGTAGGGCGGCGTCAATGCAGCCCACCCCGGTGACCATGTTTTTCACAAAATCCTCATGACCCGGGACATCGATCAGGCCTAGATCATATTCAAGCAAAGATTGCTCGGGATCCTTGAGCAGCCAATTGGCAAAACCTAAATCAATGGTGATGCCACGCCGCTTCTCTTCAGGCAGTCGATCAGTTGCCTGCTGGGTCAGTCGATGCACCATCGCACTTTTGCCATGATCAACGTGACCCGCAGTGGCCAAGATGAAGGATCGTCGACGACAGTCTCGGACTGTGAGGGTTGATGACATCAGGCTTGATCTTGAGTGACCCAGTCCTTCAGCGCCTGGACGATCTGCTGGTCTTCGTCCGGATGAATGGTTCGGAGATTAAGCCGAAAGGCGCCATGGACCCAATGCCCTATGATGGGTTCTGAGCGTTCTCGGAAAAAAGTGGAGATGGCCTCGGGATCCCCTTTATCTACTTGAAGCTCGATGGCTAGGGAGGGCAGTTCACTGGCGGGCATGGTGCCACCTCCAACTCGACCAGAATCCTCCACCACCTTCATTCGATGATCAGCTAAATTCGAGGTAGCAGGCATGGGAGTTCCATCCCACACTTTCCTGAGGATGTGCGTTGCACGGGATCTCATCGTCGTCATGGAGACCCCGAGATGAAGGTAGGATGGTAGTTGAGGAATCGATATCGTATCGAGGTTCTCCAGTGCTTCCAAATGATGAGATATGACTCCTTCCATCCCAGCCAGTGCCAATTTGTCAATTCGCAAGGCTCGATACATGGGGTGCTGCCTGATCTCTCTGACTAGGGCTTCTGTGCCGGCGATGATTCCAGCCTGAGGGCCACCTAAGAGTTTATCGCCACTAAAACAAACCAGGTCAGCTCCCTGCCTGATGACTTGGTCCGGGGTCATTTCGCGTTGGATGTCAAAATGGGCCTCCGTGTCGATTAGGGCGCCACTGCCTAGATCCATCACCAGTGGCACTTGTTTGTGCTGAGCGAGCGAAGCCAGTTCTTGAACTGAAGGGGCGCTGACAAAACCAGACATGACAAAATTGCTTTGGTGGACTTTGAGCATCATGACTGTTTTTTCGCTGAGGGCTTGTTCGTAGTCTTGAATGGTTGTGTGGTTGGTCGTGCCGACTTCCCGGAGACGGACGCCTGCAGAGGTCATGATTTCGGGAATACGAAAACCTCCCCCAATCTGCACGAGTTCTCCTCTTGAGATGACCACTTCGGAGTTGGCATCCTTTCGTAATGCCATCAGGATGAGGATGAGCGCAGCGGCACAGTTGTTGACCAGGGCAATGTCCTCGCATTGACACATCACCGAAAGAGCTTTTTCCAGCCAGATGCCTCGCCGCCCTCGTTTGCCTGTCTCAAGGTTTAACTCCAAGTTGTTGTAGCCCAAAGCGGCTTGTAAAGAGCTTTGCAGGTCGGTTGGCAGAGGGGCACGCCCCAGATTAGTGTGCAGGACAACTCCCGTGGCGTTGATGACAGGGCGCAGGCGTTTTCGATTGAAATCATGGAGCTGCCGTGTGAGTGCATCCTCCAGTCGCCCGCCTCTTGGCTGATCTCCTTTTTGACGCCAAACTTGAAGGCTTTCTTGAATGAGTCGTTTTCGAAGTGGCCTTGGAATGCCCAGATGCTGCGTCTGGTTCAGGAGATAATCCACCGATGGCAGGTGTCTGTTGTCGCTCTGGGATGCCTCCATGAGTTTAGATTTTTACTGATGCCGATTAAAAATCAATGCCGAGTGAGAGGAGTGGGTGAGAGACTTCACCCCCACCCGATTTAAATTCTTGGTGGTGTCAGGAATTCAAAGATGGAATCCCCATGCTTCATGGTCTTGCCACAAGCCCACCATTCGGGGATAGAAAGTTCGTCTCGTTTGGCATGCCCAAGCAGGAACATGCCTTGGACCCCAAGTAGGGCTGGCATGGTCTCAAGGTCTAGGAGTTTTTGTGATAAGGAGGTCGATCGCTGGGAGCGGTTTTTTTCACCAAAAGGTGGATCCGCCATAATCAGATCAAATTGTTCGCCTGCCAGAAGCAGTTGACGAATCACTGAGAAGGCATCCTGGATTTTCATTTGATGTCTGGAACCAGGGATACCGCACTGCTCGACATTGCCTTTTATCCAGCGTGCATGTTTGGCCGACTTTTCCACGCTGATGACTTGACTGGCTCCACGACTCAGACTTTCAAGGCCCAGCGCCCCGCTGCCGCTGAACAAATCAAGGACTCGTGCCTCCAAAATACGGGCTCCCAGACTGTTGAAGAGGGCCTGCTTGACCAGATCAGGGGTAGGACGAACCCCCAGTCCCTTGGGAACATGTAGGATTTTGCCTGCAGCGATGCCACCAATGATACGCATGATTTGGATGCAGTTTGGTTATCAAGTCCAGTCTTTGCCTCGCTTGTACTGACTTATCTTAGCCAGCATGCTTGCTGGAGGTCGCAGACTCAACCTTTTTGGAAAAAGGCATTGTTGTGGTTCCTACATGGCTGTCACAATCAAGACATGGTAGCTGATGAGGGCACACCACTCAGTCCATTGGAGCAGGAGATCTTCAGTTGGCAATATGATGTCAGTGGGTTTGGTCTTGAAGGGCAGCTCCGCCTGAAACAGGCCACGGTCATGATTAGCCGCTGTGGCGGATTGGGGGGCATTGTCGCCTACCAGTTAGCCGCCGCAGGCATCGGAAGAATGCTTTTGGCCCATGCTGGTTCCATACGTCCCAGCGACCTCAACCGACAGCTTTTGATGACTCGAGATGGGATTGGTACCTCACGCATGGACTCGATTGTTCGTCGTTTGCAAGATCTGAACCCTGACCTCGAGGTGATCCCCGTTGCTGAGAATGTCAGTCCAAGCAATGCTGATAGACTGGTTTCTCAGGTGGATGTGGTGGTGGATGCGGCTCCCTTGTTTGAGGAACGTCATGCCATGAATCAGGCTGCTGTTCGTTTCAATAAGCCCATGGTGGAATGCGCCATGTATGAGCTTGAGGGGCATCTAACGGTTCTTCTGCCAGGGCAGACACCCTGCCTTCATTGCCTCTACCCAGAACCTCCGGCCAGTTGGCAACGTCGATTCCCCGTCTTTGGAGCGGTATCAGGTACCCTTGGCTGCATGGCAGCCATGGAAGTCATCAAGTTAATTAGCGGTCTAGGCAAGCCTTTGGCTGGGGAGCTGCTTTCCTTTGAGCTGGGAGATCCTAGTTTTCGTCGTTTCCGGATCCGCCGCAATGAAACTTGCCGAGTTTGTGGGCACCTCGCTGAAACCTGTGATTGAGCAAAAGGATTCTCCCTAAACTACCGGTTGATACACCTATGCTGGCATGGTAAAAATATTTGATGCTGCTCCGTGACTCAAAACCTTCGATCTCTTGTTGGCGGCTACGAGCCCCAATTTGTTGGATCGTTCTGCTATCGTTTTGGGGCGTAATGCAGTCCCTCCTAGCTTGCAAATACTCGGTCCGGGACGTGGCTTTCGTGGATTTGGATCGCAGCGGATTTGAGTGCATCGTGGCCGCTGATTCCAAAGAGCTGAATCAGCTTAAAACGAGTTGGTCGCCCACCCTCAAGGCAGTCTTGATGGACACCAACGTGAGGCCGCGCTGGATTGCCTCCGACAGGCCAGAAACCTGGCCTTCTTTCCTGGCTCAGGCCAGGGTGCCCACAGGGATTTCTTTTCACCTCTTTGAGCCGGACTTGCCATGGTTGCCCATTCTCTTGAACCAGGAAACTCAAATCAGGGCGGGGGAAGCGCTCCCCGAACTCTCTTGGTCCTGGACCGAAAGTCTGGTGAGGACTGAGCGGCGAGAGGCTCTGGTGGATCAGCTCATGGAAGCTTACGCGGTCATTCTGGTTGTTGAAGGAACTGATACTCAAGAGAATCAACGAGTGGTTGATGCAGCTCGCAGAGCAGCTGATTTCATCGAGGAGCTGATGCCTCGTATGCCCAAGCCTGTCGAGGTAGCCCCGCAAGTCGTTGTGTTGGATCAAAAGGCTGTCACCTCAGAAACCTCTCTTTTGTGGAGTCTAGGGATGGAGGTGACCCGCCAGAAGGAGCCGCAGGCTGCCATCTTGATAGGCAGGGGAAGACGACTGGGTCCCAATCTGCAAGGTGAAGCTATCACCGCCCTCAGGCTTCAGGAAATGCTGGCTGTTGCAGGTCAGGACTGCGAGTGCGACCTGGACCGTTCATGGATGCAGGGTCCGCGCATCCCCATGCCCTGGGGCATCGAGCGCCAGCAGAGAGCATACGGACTACTTGGTTTCGATCCTGAAAACCCCTTGGTCAAAGCGGAAATAAGCCGCATCCTTTCAAGAGGTCGCAACCCCATCCAAGCAGCCGAAGCCGGTGGCCTTTCCCAGGGCTTGGACATGCTTTTACTTGGATACTCAGAGGAAGTGATTGGAATCGATCCAGTGAGTCCTGAGCTTGCGCATGATACCGTCATTAAAAAACCTGACCTGACGCCTCCTTCTGAACTGATTGCAGAGACTGGTGCGTCAGTCCCCGAATCCTCAAGCCCGTCTTTCAATCCAACCACTCATGATGATTTGATCGGCCATACTGGTTCGGCGGACATGAGTGATGGTAACCAGAACGAGCCATCGGAAAATAGTGCCATGATGGGTGCTTTCATGGCTTTGGGAACGCTTGGCACATTAGCCTTATTGGGGGGCTTTGGGATCCTGCTTTATCGTAGGCAAAACCACTAAAAATGACGGCCTTGTCTCTTATCTCCAGCGAATTGATTCACCGCAAGGTCCAGGCCTTACTGATGCTTGCTGGGTTGGTGGCGGTGGTGGCCCTGATGACAGCTTATTTGACCACCGAGCTTGCTGCAGAGCGGGAAACCAAACGCATCACCAGAGATTTGGGATTCAATCTTCGCATCCTTCCCCGGGAAACGGATATGGATCTTTACTGGTTTCAGGGTTTTTCCAATCAGACTATGCCGGAGGGACTGATCGATAAGCTGGCTCGCTCCGAAGGGGTTTTCATGACCTACAACCACCTGATGGCCTCTTTAAGGCAGTCCATTACCCTGGCCGAGGGGCAAGCCATCCTGGTTGGTGTGGCTCCCACAGTCACCTCGGCTGACAAACAGAAACGCCCCATGGGCTTTACCATCGATGAAGGTACAGTGCATCTGGGTCATCAAATTGGTCTTAGGTTGGGACTGAAGGCTGGAGATCGCTTAGATCTCGGGGGGCAATCCCTTGAAGTGGCCAAAGTCATGGTTGAATACGGTAATCAGGAGGACGTTTACCTCTACACCACGCTGAAGGATGCCCAGGTTATCACGGGCCTGGAAGGGCAGATCAATGAGATCAAGGCCATTGACTGCCTCTGCCTGACAGCTGACCAGGATCCGGTCAGCATCCTGCGCCGTGAGCTTGAGCAACGATTGCCAGAGGCCAAGGTCATTCAAGACAGGGTGCAGGCAGATGCCAGGGCCAGGCAGCGGCAGATGGTAGAACGCAAATTTTCCTTTCTCAGCCCTGTCCTCATGATCGCCGGTGCCATATGGGTTGCGGTCTTTGCCATGCTCAACGTGAGAGAAAGACGAAGTGAGATTGGCATATGGCGGGCTTTGGGTAAGGGTGGCGGATTTGTGGCAGTGCTTTTTCTTGGAAAGGCTCTCCTACTCGGATGGCTTGGCGCTCTGATTGGATTCGCTCTGGGCAATGCGCTGGCTCTGTCGGTGGGGCCTGATATCTTTCAGATTACGGCTAAGGCGATCCGAACCGAATGGTCCTATCTTGGATGGGCCATGGTGTGGACGCCCATGCTTTCTGCGGCCTCAGCCTTCATCCCAGCCATGCTGGCTGTTTCACAGGATCCTGCTCAAAGTCTGAGGGAGTCATGATATCATGCTGAAAGTCGAACAACTGAGTAAGCATTATCGGTCATCTGGCGGGCAGGTCAGGAGCCTCGAGCAGATCGACCTGCAAGTCAGCGAGGGAGAGTTCCTGGTTGTTCGCGGTCACAGCGGAAGCGGGAAGACCACGCTATTACTTGCGTTGGGCGCCATGCTCAGACCTACCTCGGGTAAGGTATGGTTTCAGGGAAAGGACCTCTACGGGCTGGGCTCCAGCCAGCGGGCGTCATTGCGTGCTACCCAGATAGGCTTCGTCTTTCAAATGTTTCACTTGGTTCATTATTTGAGCGTGGTGGATAATGTGATGATGGCCGGTGGGCGAAGCAAGGAGATCAAAATGCGCGCTGAAGGCTTGATCGAATCCATGGGGCTTGAGCACCGTCGTCATCATCGGCCGGGGCAGCTTAGTGCGGGTGAAAAGCAACGTGTGGCCCTCGCTCGAGCGATGCTCATGCGACCCTCCCTCATCTTGGCGGATGAGCCGACTGGTAACCTTGACCCCAAACATGCTGCGGAAGTATGCCAGCACCTCAGGAATTATCGGGATGAGGGTGCGACCGTCGTGCTTGTCACCCACGGGGAAGCCGCGTCCTCTCACGCTGATCGAACCATTCACCTGGAACAGGGACGACTCCTGGAATCCCCTCTGGCAACCGAGGCACGCTGATGACTAAATGGATTGAATGGCTTCATGGATTTCCTGAATTTAACTCCAATTATTTTCACCCTCTGCCAACGCAAAATATGACAAGGCTTTCACAGTTTGTGATCTATTGGCTGGTCCTCACCGCAGGGCTACAAACTTCGAACCTTCTGGCCGCTCAGGGTGATTGGCCCACCTACCGTGGAGACAATGCCCGTAGCGGAATCCAGACTGAATCCCTTGCACCTCCCTTGAAAAGTATCTGGAAACATGTGCCGGCCTACCCTCCTCGGCCAGCATGGCAGGGTGAAGCGAAATGGGATGGATGGAACAAGGTCTACGATTTGAAGCATCGCCAAGATTTTGATCATGCTTTCCACGTTGTGGGTGATGGGAAGCTACTTTTTTATGGATCCTCCTCTGAGGACAAAGTGGTCTGCCTGGATGCTGCCAGTGGCAAGATTCGATGGGTTTTCTACACGGAGGGACCGGTTAGATTGGCCCCAACCCTAGTCGATTCCAGTCTTTTTGTAGGTTCGGATGATGGTCATGTCTACCGATTGGGTGCGGCCGATGGTTCGTTGGAGTGGAAGGTTCTCCTCGGGCCCAAGGATTATCGCATTCCTGGGAATGGACGTATGATCTCAGCATGGCCAGCTCGAACTGGCGTGGTAGTCCAGGGGGACTTGGCCTATGCCGGTGTGGGGATGTTTCCCTCTGAAGGCGTGTTTGTTTGCGCGATAAAAACCTCGACCGGTGAAGTGGTCTGGAAAACCGAACAGAACGACCTTCCAGCCCAGGGATATCTTGTTGCTTCCCGAAGCCGTCTCTATGTGCCAACTGGCAGAAACAATCCAGTGGTGCTGGATATCACCGATGGCAAGCGTCAGCAGGTCATTGATGGTGACGGTGGCAGCTATGCCTTGCTCACCAATGATGCGTTGGTCTTTGGCCCAGGCAAAACAGGGCAATTGCGTTGGGTTGAGCCTGGGACCAGTGATCAGTTGGCAACTTTCCAGGGCAATCACATGATTGTTTATCGTGGTCATTCCTACTTGCACTCTGATACAGAGCTACAGGCCATCGACCGAGAGAGATACCTTGAGCTGGCACGTCAACGTAGGGATTTGTATGCCTACCGTCAGAAGTTGAATGACACCCTCAAGCAGATC
>JALRAZ010000064.1 GCA_023257935.1 Verrucomicrobiota bacterium | reverse complement strand
TTTCTCCTGCTTCAAACCAAAAAAATAGGGGATTTGTATGGTCGGTTTTTAAGGCTTGCCCGCGCGTTTTTTTGGGGCGCCTGCATTGTACTTAACTTCAGCTGCGTTCATGTGGGGGCCGAACAGGCCTCTGAGCTTACCTTCGAGCGAGATATACGCCCAATCTTCAAGGCCATGTGTTTCCACTGTCATGGCGAGGACGATCACAGGGAAGGGGGGTTGGATCTAAGGTTGGTCAGACTCATGAAATCGGGAGGGGATGAGGGCCCAGCCATCGTGCCTGGAAGCGCAGATACAAGCCTTTTGTGGCAACGCATTTCCGAGGATGAAATGCCTGAGGGTGAGACGAAGCTCACACCTGCCGAAAAATCCAAGATCCATGGCTGGATCAACGCCGGGGCCATAACGGCACGACCTGAGCCTGACAATGTTGAAGATGCCAGGTTTACGGAGGAAGAGATCAACCACTGGTCGTTCAAGAAACCTGCCCATCAACCGGTTCCCGAAAGGCTGGAAGGGGTTGAATCCGATAGCCCTATCGATTCCTTCATCCACGAAAAACTAACAGACTATCAACTCACTCCGGCCCAGACGGCAGATCGTGCGACGCTGATAAGGCGTTTGAGTTTTGATTTGCGTGGCTTGCCCCCATCCGAAGAGGAACTCCGCGCTTTCACTGAGGATACCAAACAGGACCCTTGGTCACCTTTGGTAGATCAAATGCTTGCCTCCCCCCATTTTGGAGAACGTTGGGGGCGTCACTGGCTGGATCTTGCGGGCTTTGCCGAAAGTGATGGCGGCTCCCTCAATGATCCGGAAAGACCTTACGCATGGCGCTATCGCGACTATGTTGTGGAGAGTTTGAATGCTAATCTGCCCATCGATCAGTTTTTCCAGGAGCAATTGGCTGGCGATGAAATGATTCAGGGATCGGTGGATCCTGCGAATGCCGAACATCAAAGGTTACTTTCGGCTAGTGGCTTTCTATTGATGGCGCCCGATGCCACGCGCGTTTCCAACACGCTGGAAGATCGCAACAATGCGGCTGCCGAAGTGGTCAAGGTGGTGAGTTCCTCCATGCTGGGTTTGACAGTGGGTTGCGCCCAGTGCCATGACCACAAATATGACCCTATTGGGATCGATGATTACTATCGTTTTCGAGCGGTTTTTGACCCGATCCTCCCTCTGGAATCCTGGAAGACACATGATAGTCGACTGTTCGATTTTACCCCAGCCACTGTTCGCTCACGCATTGAGGCCATTGAGGCCGAGGCTAAGGCTCTGGAGGATACCATCAAGGGTAGACGCGATGAAGTGGCCTTACGGATCCAGGAGGAACGTTTGGCACTGGTGCCGGAGGACGTTCGGGGTGTATTGCGGGACGCTGTGGTTCATCCTTCCAAGGAACGCACCCAGCAGCAGAAGGAACTCCTGGAGGCCTATCCTATGGTTAAGCCACTTCCAACCATCATCGGCCTTCTGGTGGAATACGAGCCAACGACCTATCGGGAATTTGAAAAAGAGTTTGCCAAGGTCTCGGAGATACGAGGGCGTAAGCCTGATCTGCATCAGGTCATGACACCTCGCGAGGACGGAAAGACTCTGCCGGTCAGTCGGGTCTTCTTCAGAGGTAATCCAGAAAGCCCTAAAGAAGAGGTGATGCCTTCCGAACTCAGGGTGCTTCAGCTCAACGGCACAGATGCCGACCTGCCAGTGAATGATCCCGGTCTGTCGACAAGTGGTCGCCGCCTGGCTTATGCTAGGCATTTGACCAGTGGGGATCACCCCTTGACTGCGAGGGTGTTTGTCAATCGTATCTGGATGCACCTTATGGGAAGTGCTTTGGTTAGTTCCACGGGTGATTTTGGCATTGCTGGAGAACACCCCACCCATCCTGAACTGCTTGACTGGCTGGCCTTGGATTTTGTGGCGCATCAGTGGGACCTGAAGCATCTGATCCGTCGCATTGTTCTCTCTCATACTTATCGGCAGTCCTCCAGGCGCGAAGCGGAGACAGATAGCAAGGATCCGGTCAATCAATGGTATGCTCGAGCCAATCTTAAACGCATGGATGCCGAATCGTTACGCGATGCCATCCTTGTGGCTAGCGGGTTGCTGGATACAGCACTGGGTGGGGCAAGCCTTCCTGTGACAGAAAACGCTGAAGGCAAGACCGTGATCGGCGTTCGTAAGATTAAAGACGGTTTGAAGGCAGACGTGGACGCTGCCGCCGGACACTCCCATCGCCGCAGCCTCTACGTGCAGCGCCAGCGCAACAAGCCTTTGGATATGCTTGCGACTTTTGATTTGCCAGTGATGACGCCCAATTGCGAGGTGCGCAAGGAAACAACCGTGGCAACGCAGTCGTTGTATTTTCTCAATGATGAGTCTATTTCACAATATGTCGAAAGTCTCCTGCATGACTCGGACGCTGACACCAAGCCGCTGGATCAGTGGGTGGGGGACCTGTATCAAAGGCTTTTTGCCGCTCTACCTAACTCGGAGGAGTTGCAGCAAGCTGAGACTTTTGTCACAGGCATGGAAGGTGTTTTTGCCCAATCCGATAAAGATGCAGCCCAGGATGAGGCTGGGCAGGTTTCGTCTCGTCATCAGGCTTTGGCCTTGTATGCTCAGACGCTGCTCGCATCCAATCGGTTTTTATACATCGACTAGTCATCCAAAACCCTACCCTCAAGATGAAAATCACACGTGTATGCTCCAGACGGCACTTCATCGGCTCTTCGGCATTTTCCCTGAGCGCCGTTGCGGCACCGTGGCTCATGAAGAACGACGGGCTGCTGGGCGCCACCAGTGAAGGGCCACAAAAGCCTGTGCTTAAGCCCTTGACACATGATCTTTTGCCTAAGGTGCCGCCAGCACCTGTTCAAGCCAAAGCCATGATTTCGATGTTCATGCTGGGTGGCCCCAGTCAAATTGATTTATTTGACCCCAAACCGGCTCTCTACAAGTGGCATGGCAAATCCTTCGAGGGGGATATAAAATTCGACAATGCAGCACAGGCCAGTCGAGAGATCATGGCACCGCTGTGGAAGTATCGGAGCCACGGTCAATGTGGGATGGAGCTTTCAGAACTTTTACCGCACCTAGGCGGGATCGCTGATGACATTACCTTGATCCGCTCCATGCATACCGGTGTCAACAACCACCTGCCGTCCAATTATGCCATGACAACCGGACAGCACCGTGGTGGTCGCGCCGTGCTTGGTAGTTGGTTGCTACACGCTCTTGGGAGCGAAACTCAGGAGCTCCCTGCCTATGTAGCCCTGACAGACCCTCGAGGTTTGCCTCTTTTAGGGGGCGAAAACTGGTCGAATGGACCCTTACCATCGATCTATCAGGGTACTCTGGTGAGGCCGAAGACGCCTCGGATCTTTAATTTAGAACCTGCGCCACACTTGAGGGGCGAAGCACAGAAGAGGCAATTGAGTTTCCTCCGGGATCTCAACCAATCCCACCTGGAAACGCATCCAGGGGAAGCGGACCTGGAGGCTCGTCTGGCAAGTTATGGGCTGGCTGCCAATATGCAGACAGCCGCTAAAGAAGCTTTTGATATTTCCAGTGAGCCAGAACATATCCGTCAGCTTTACGGTGTGGATCAAGATCGTACGCGAGATTATGGAACCCGCTGTTTGATTGCCCGAAGATTGGTAGAGCGGGGTGTCCGCTTTGTTCAAATCATGTGCAATGGTCAGATATGGGATCATCATGGTTCGATTCAGACGGCTCTGCCGGAGCGTTGCGCCGAAATCGATCAACCCGCTGCTGCATTGGTGAAAGATCTCAAGCAACGAGGTTTATTGGATTCGACGCTGGTTCATTGGGGAGGGGAAATGGGGCGTCTACCGGTTATCCAGTTTCGCGAAGGTCTCGATAAACGTGATAAAGTTGGAAGGGATCACAACACCTATGGTTTCAGCATGTGGGTGGCAGGCGGGGGGATGAAAAGAGGCTACATCCATGGTCAAACCGACGAATTTTCCCACTATGCCGTGGAAGACGTTGTGCACCACTATGATTGGCTGGCTACCGTGCTGCATCAGTTCGGGCTGGATCACCGCACACTAGAATACAAGTTAGGCCCGCGCAATCATCGGCTCGTAGAGCAGGCCGATGCCCAGGTGATTCACAAACTGCTTGCCTAGCGCAGGATCTGCCTCAATAGGCCTTTTAGTACATTGCCTGGGCCAATTTCCTCGAAAACCGCATCAGGTTCTTGATTCATCAGGCAGATGGATTCGACCCATCGAACTGGAGAAGTGATCTGTTCAGCCAGAAGTTGTTGAATCCTACCAGGGGCATAAGGTTTGGCCTCAACATTCGAGATAACGGGCAGTTCAGGATCCTTGAGGGTCACATCAGCCAGAAAGGCTTCAAACGCAATTTTGGCGGGCTCCATGAATGGAGAGTGAAATGCTCCGCTTACATTCAGTGGAATGTAGCGCTTGGCACCTGCTGCTTTGAAGGCATCCTGTAATGCAGGAATCATCCCCTGAGCTCCTGAGACCACAATCTGCGTGGGGGCATTGAGGTTGGCCAAACCCACCTGACCTTGGCCTGCAGCATCGAGCACCTGGGCGACTTGGTCGTGGGTGAGCCCAATCACGGCTGCCATCCCGCCTCCTTTCGCCTCAGCCATCAGAGCCCCCCTCTTTTGAACCAGGCGCAAACCGGTGGCGAAATCAAAGGCGTTGGCAGCATACAAGGCATTGTATTCCCCCAAACTGTGTCCGGCCGTCATGGCTGGCTTTTCACCTGTAGTTTCCAAGGCTGCCAGATAACTCAAGGCACTGACGGTGAAAAGGGCAGGTTGGGTATATTGTGTTTGGCTTAATTTTTCATCAGCATCCTCCAGACAAAGTGCCTGGATATCGTAGCCTAGTATGTCACTTGCTTCCTCTGTGATATGGGGACAACGC
>JALRAZ010000375.1 GCA_023257935.1 Verrucomicrobiota bacterium | reverse complement strand
ATCTTCGATGGCCAGCTTGAGTTCGGAGCGACTTCGGTTCAGGGACCCAATGGTTTCCATATTCAATCGCCGAAGGCGGCCCATAGCCTGCTCCAAGGCCTGAATCTGTGCCTTGATGGGGGATGATGGCTTTCCCTGATTTGGGGCATCCTTAACCTGGTCCTGAGGCTTGGAAACCTGGCGGCAGAGTGAGTCAATGGTCGGGGAAATCTTTTCAGCAACTTCCTCCAGAGCTTCCATCCTGGATTTGAGATGAGCGGTCTTAGAGAGGGCCTCGATCCATCGCTGATTTTGATCGCCACTTTGCCTGACATACTCGGCATAGTGGGCGCGCAGGGTCTCCAGATCTTGAAGTTCGCTCCTCAGGGATTCAGGCACGGTTGGCATCGATCAGGGCATCCAATCAGCAAAGAACCCTCTTGACCAGTCTTTGCTGTGGGGTTGTTTGGATTCCCTGCTCGGCTCACTTGGTCCATCGATGGCTTTTGGCCGATTGCTGCAGGGTCAAACATTCATGTCAAGCAGGCTCCTGGCAGCACTGGATGATTTCTGATCCCTAGAACAGATTGCCCAAAGCCTTGAAAGCCGCCCAGAATCACGCCCTAAATCCTTGCCGCCTGAGGTTTTTTGTGGGACAAGCAAGTCCAGCGACAATCATCACCCCTTGGGCTCCTGAGACAACTGGCAATGGAATTAAACATCGAAATAGCTGATGTTCGGTTGATCCGGAAAATTGGTCGGGGGGCTTATGGTGAAGTGTGGGTAGTCGAAGATCAGTTGGGTCATCTTCAGGCAGCCAAAATCATTGAAGTGGACCCTTCCGAGGAAGAATCCTCCCCTGAGCTCTCCGAAAAGGAATGGAAAGGACTCCAGCATTACACCGAGATTTCGAGGGAACATCCTGAACTCCTGACTATTTACCGATTGGGTAGGAGTCGTCAGTTCATTTATTACCTCATGGATCTGGCTGATCCGATGGTGCCAAACTGGCGTGAGGAAGGCCTTCCCTATCGACCCAAAACGTTAAGGAAGTTGCTGGCCTCCTCAAGGGGTTTATCCCGGGAAGACTGCATGGAATATGCTGAGAGCCTGGCTCGAGGCATGGCCTGCTTTCACCGTAATCGGCTGATCCATCGAGACATTAAACCCTCGAATATTGTCATCGTGGGTGGGAAACCCAGGCTTGCCGATATTGGTCTGGTGCGCCTGATTGATGATGAGCGTTCTTTTGCAGGGACTGAGGGATTTGTGCCCCCTGAGGGGCCAGGTGATGCCCGGGGTGATATCTTCAGTCTCGGTAAGGTATTTTATCGTATGTTGACTGGGCAGCCCATTGATGAGTTCCCAACCTTACCCGCCGACTGCCCAAGTCGTGAGGTTCATCAGCTCTGGTTTGCTGATTTCAATAACGTGATTTCCAAATGCACCCGGCCTAATGTGTCGGATCGTTACCAGAGCGCCGAGGCATTGTTGGAAGACTTGGCCTACCTGAAAGAAGGGAAATCCCTAACTCGACGCCAAAGGAGAAATTTTCTGATACGGACGACAGGCCTTTTGGCAGCTTTGTTCATGGTGCTTTGGCTTATCACGCATTTTTTTGAATTCTCAACCCGCCAACTGAGCCCACTTTCCCTCGACAAGCAGATCATCCCAGCTGCCAATTGGGATTTTAGCCAGGGAAACTTGTCTGAGTGGCGTGTGGTTTCTTGGCAGGAAAACATGCAGCTCCTCAAGGAATCCACTGCGACTGGAAAATATATCTACCATGTTGAGGAGTGGGACAAGGGAGCCACTTTAGCAACCCCTGTCTTTGAAGTGATGGAGGATGCCAGGCTATTCGTGCGCTACCAGCGTTCGGGCCCCTCTAGTTGTGAGGTGTTCGTGGGCTCCCCTGAGGGCGATCAGCGGCTCTTGACACTGGCTGCTAATGATGTCGCCCCGCAAGAGGGTTTTGCTTTCAGGACATTTGATTTGTCTGACTTTACTGGGCAGCGCGTCTATGTGGCGATAACAGGGGGGTCTGTGAGCTTGGATTACCTGTATGTCGAACAATCCATGGTGGCGGGCGATCAATCAGTTTCTGAGCCAGTCCTGCTGGTAGATGGTGGCGAGATGATGCCACACCCCACTGGGATGGGCATTGAAAAGTCGGGTAGTATCCTTGGATTGGGTGAACAACTGCCAGCATGGGTAGAAAGTGAGCTGGTCGCCTTCTACCCCTTTAACTCGACGCCTGCCAATGCCTTGGACCCGAATCAACAAAATGCCCCCACAAAGGTTCGCATGGTAACCGATCGGTTTGGTGTGGCCAATCGCGCGGCCTTTTTCAACGGTCAGGATTCCATGATTCAGCTTGAAACGGTCCCCTCATTGTTGGAACTGGAGGGGCAGCTAACCCTCACAGCTTGGGTTCTCTCCAAAGGCCCTAGCGTTGGGTCCGAGTTGAATCATGACACACGCTGTATTTTTAGCCCACCCAACCACATTGTCCTTGAGCCTGGCGGAGGCTTCCTAATGCGGTTGCAAGGTGAGGGGAAGTTGGGCAAAGGAAGTCGACTATCGCTGAGGGTCTCAAAACCCACGACCAATTCAACCAGCCAGGATGTGGTTTCTGACGATGTTTGGCATTGGTTGGTAGCCAGCGTATCGGAAGAAGGCATCAGCCTCTACATCGATGGTCAGGCTTCGGAAGTCATCACAAGTGAAGGCGGTAGACTTAGCCCTGCTGTAGAGGTGGCACAACGTTACTTCAGCATTGGGCGAATCACGCCCTGGGCTGATACAGCTGGACCTTCTTTTCATGGAGCGATTGATGACCTTGCCATCTATCGACGTAGCCTAAGTCAGGAGGAAGTTTCTCAGCTCTACACCCTGGAGTTGGCTGCTGGACGCGATGGCGAACAGCCCACTGATTGATCCTGCCTAGACTTCAGCCTTAGCGAAGACGCATGCACAAACATGCTCAAACAGTTCGGTCAATCAATGGCCTTCACGCGGCTGCTTGAAGCAGGTTCTAAGGTTTTCCATGCAACAATGCCTCCCGCTCTTGCCTGAGGATACGACGCATCCGATGCAGTTTTAGATAAACACTCGCGCGGTTGATATGCATGAATTCAGCAATTTTCGCCACGCCCCAGTCCTTGTTGATGGCCAGGTCAAAAATTTGTAGGTACTCGATTTTGAATTTTTCCTTCAAAAGGTTGTAAGCCCTTTGTCTTACGAAGCTTTCCCAATCTCTCTCCCAAAGCTCTTGATCAGGTGATTGGCCCTGTACCAAGCTGTCGCTCTCCAATCTGTCCGGGCTACCTTCGGTATTGTCCAGACTGACGTGGTCAAGCTGCCGTTTGCGTGTTTGATAACGCTTAAGGTCGATGAACTTTCTTTTGACGATGGTATACAGCCAACCCTTAAAGGTCCCTCCTTCGGTTTGATGACGAAAGCTTCCGATCGATTTCGAGACGGTAATCACCGTTTCCTGAATCAGGTCCTCTGCCTCGGTCGGTTTCAAGCCTAGTGAGCAGGCATAGCGAAACAAAAGAGGGTGGTAGATGTGGTAAAACTGCTCCCAGCTGGACGCATCGCAATGATCCTTGAGCCCTTGGATCAATTGAGGGCTTGTTTTGTAAGTGTCTTGGTCCATGGCCAGGTTGCGTCGCAGAGTGATGGTTATCTCTATGCTCTAATTCAACGAACTGATGCAAAAAAACTTTCAATGAATTGAAAGTTTATGCTCCCACCGTCGTTGACCTAGTGATGCGGCTAACAGAGGCGGTTTCTCAATGATGCCAAGGATTTAAAGCCAGTCAGCGAATACGGTTTTTGAATCTCAGCTGCACTGTGGCGAGTGAGGCTTTCAGTCACCTAAATATAGCCTCATTAAAGTTTTTGTATGCATTTCTGGTTGAGGTTGATAAGGGGATGAAAAGGCATCTTCATCCCCCTAATTAAGGGATAGTCATATCCTTCAATCAGAGGGCACCATCCAGTTCAGGGTGGTGCCCATTTTTTTTGACGTCATGGGTGGGTGAGGCGAATACTCACCATCAACGCGGGCGATCATGGATTAACGCGGGCACGGTTGCCAGGCTATGATCTCGCTGCGTCGACTACCTTGTATGAGCATGGGCCGTAGATCAACCTTGAGCTTTGGGTGCGAAAGCATAACATAGATCCGTCTCATCGCTCCTTAGTTGCTTCAACCAAGGAGTGATGCCTGCAAAGGGCTTGTGAACACGCTCATGGAAGCCTTGTCACATCGTTTTTGGATGATCCTGATGGGTTGCTTGGCGGTTTTTACCGCTCGGGCCGCCTCAGGGGGGCTTGATTTCGATCAACTTAAGCTCGATGGCGCCCTGCGTTCAGAGCTCAAGGGTGATTCTTGGGTCACAGCCTCTGGGCTCCCACCTGAGCCGCAGCTAGGTCTCTTTCAGGACACCGTTCAACCCATTCTAGAGCAACATTGTGTGCCTTGCCATGGCCCAGAGAAATCCAAGGCCAGGCTGCGCTTGGATCAGCTGGATCCCAACTTGCAGGCTGGGAGTGATGCAGATTGGTGGATGGAGGTTCGGGCCGTCATCGGTAATGGCGAGATGCCCCCTCCGGAGGAATCAGATCTTCCGTTTTTTTCCCAGCAGGAACGTGATCAAGTGATTGGCTGGCTCACGGGCGAAATCCGAACTGCTTCTGCTTTGCGACGGGCTGCGACCCACCCCTCCTCATTCCGTCGTCTCACCGCTTACGAATACAATCATGCGCTTCAGGATTTACTGGGGCTGCCTTGGGAGTTTGCCAGGGATCTGCCTCCTGAGGCTAGGTCCGAGGACGGTTTCGAAAATAGTGTGGAAAACCTGCACATGTCGGTCAGCCAGCTTGAGACCTATCGAGATCTAGCCCGCAAAGCCCTCAAGCGCGCCGCCGCTCCAGCTAGCCAACCACCGACCCTTTACTGGGGTGTTTCCATGGAGCAGGCAAGCAAAAGCCTTTGGGAAGCTCAATTGCGGGACCTGGAAGCCCTCAAGGAAACCCATAAAGAGGATCCTTCTCAGCTTCAGGAACAAACCCAAGCTAAATTGGCAGCCTTTTCAAAGCCTCACGGTGGGGTGTATTACAAGCAGATGCTAACCGGGAGGACGGCTCCGCATCGTTGGGATTACGGTGGCGCTAAATATGCTGTTGCCCCCTCTTTGACCTTGCCTAAGCCGCCGGCCTCCCATGACACCGTGGCCATCCTGCCACCTGGCGGACATCACAAGCTAGTGATCGAACTAGGGGATCAAGTCCCAGATGAAGGCATCTTGCGAGTGCGAGTACGGGCTTCCAGACTCGGCGACCCAAGCAGTCCCAATGTGCCTAGCCTGCAATTGCACTTTGGGTGGCAGGCCAGCAATGAGGGGCGAGCCCTGATGCGCGTTAGTCAACAGGACATCCCGGTTGCAGCCACTTCGCAAGCGCCTGAGTTTTATCATTGGGACATCCCGCTGGGTGATATTTATCCACGTAACGCTGTCAAAAAGCTTTCGCCCATGGGAGCAACCCCAAGTCCTTCAGAGCACATTCGCTTGGTCAACAGTGCTGTGTCCCAGGGTGACATCCAAATTGATTACGTGGAGGTGATTGCCCCCTATTACGCTTCCTGGCCACCAGACTCCCACCGCCGGCTGTTTTTTGACAGCGTGCATCGTGACCAGGAGTCCCTTTATGCCAAGGAACTTTTGAGTTACTGGATGCCTCGGATGTGGCGGCGCTCAGTTTCCCAAGAAGAATTGGCGCGAAAAGTGGCGCTCTTCCATGCCATTCGGCCGCAGACCCCTAGGTTGGAAGAGGCTATGGTGGAAGTCTTAGCGACCGTGCTCTCATCGCCTCATTTTCTCTACCTGGGGGCTTCTCCAGCAGAGGCTGAAGAAGCCATAGCGTCTCAGCCAATGCGGTTGAGTCAGTATGCACTGGCGAGCCGACTGGCTGCGTTCCTGTGGTGTAGTATTCCTGATGATCGCCTGCTTGAGCTAGCTAAGCGCTCTGAGCTGATGGATCAAACAGTGCTCTCTGCTGAAATAGACCGTATGCTGGCGGACCCACGTGCCGAGCGAATGGCACAGTATTTTGTGCACCAATGGCTGGAAATGGATCGGCTTGAATACCTTAAACCTGACCACACGATGAACCAGGCCCTCAAGGAGGCAATGCAGCAAGAACCCATCCTGCTGTTCCTTGGCATCCTTCGAGATGACCGTAGCCTCCTGGACTTCCTTCACAGTGATCACACTTTTGTCAACGAGCCTCTGGCAAGGCACTACGGCCTGCAAGGAATCCATGGCAATGAGTTTCAACGGGTTGCCCTAGAACCAAAGGATCGGCGAGGAGGACTCCTGGCTCAGGCTGGTTTGCTTGCGATGAATACGACTGGAGAGGATACCAATCCGCTCAAACGTGGCATCTGGATGCTAAAAAATATCCTTAATGATCCACCGCCACCACCGCCACCCACGGTTCCAAGGATCGATCTCGCTGACCCAGCAATCGCCAAGATGTCGCTCAAAGAGCGTTTGGCAGATCATCGCAATCAGGCTGCCTGCATGGGGTGCCATGCAAAAATCGATCCTTGGGGTATTGCCCTGGAAAGTTACGATGCCAGAGGTCAATGGCGTGAAGAGATCCAAGGAAAGCCAGTGGATGCCACCAGCCTCTTGCCGGGAGGTCAGGTGCTGGAAGGTATGGATGGCCTCAAAGGATTCCTCCTCGAAAACCGCCAGGATCAGTTTATCTTGGCCATGACCCGCAAACTGTGTGTCTTTGCCTTGGGGCGACCGCTGAATTTTGCTGACCAGGCTGCTGTGGAAACCATTGCAACCCAGCTGCGTCGCCAGGGAGACGGCTTGGCGACCCTGATTCGATTAATTGGAACAAGCGAACTGTTTTTCTCTCAATGAGCCACTCATTCAACATCCCCTGGAACCAATTGGATCGTCGCCGTTTTCTCCGCGGTGCCAGTTGGGCTCTTGCACTGCCCTTGTTTGAAACCTTCAGTCATCCCAGGGCCATTGGGGGAGAAAGCCAATCAGCTCCCAGGCGTCTTGCTTGTTTCTATTTTCCTGATGGTGTGCCCATGCCGCTTCCCGAGGATCCAGCCCATGAGGACTGGGCCTGGTTTCCTCACGGTGCTGGCAGAGACTTCACATTGACCCGATGCATGGAGCCACTGGAGTCCCTGCGAGCGGATATGACCGTGCTCTCGGGATTATCCCATCCAGCCGGACGCAATGTTCATGGGCACAACAATGCCGATATGTTCCTGACTGGAGCCGCCACCGGCACGGGAGACATGGATTATCAAAACACCATTTCCCTGGATCAGGTGTTTGCCAACCAAGTAGGGGATCAAACCCGGCATGCCTCCATGGTCCTGTCTACCGAGGGAGGCACCGGAACAGCTCGAGGCGCTCACACGATGTCCTTTGATCGTTTTGGGCGAGCCATCCCCGCCGAAAACCGCCCTAAGCGCGTTTTTGACATGCTTTTTGTCAAGGATGGGACCCAGGCCGCTCAGCAGTTGGCCCATAGCCAGAGCGCTCTGGATGACCTGCTGGAGGATGCCAAACAGCTACAAAAGAAACTTGGTGGTGCCGATCGAGCTCGTTTGGAAGAGTACCTTCAATCGGTCAGGGAGGCAGAATTACGGGTGCAAAAAGCACGGCAGTGGATGCACACCCCGCTACCCTCTGTCCAGGCAGACCATCTGGATCTGGAGGTATCACCCGACCAACCGCGTGCTTACCTGCGCACTATGTTTGAGTTGATTGCCTTGGCTTTTGAGACGGATTCCACACGAACAGCCACCTACCAGATTGGTCGCGAGAATGGGGTTGGAATCAGTGATCGGCTATCTCAGGCCATAGGTTTCCCCGCGGCACACCAATTATCTCACGAGACCAAACAGCCCGATGGTTGGAAAAACTTCGGGCTTTACTGCCGGTTCCTTCACGAGGAATTTGCTCGCTTTGTCAGTCGTTTGAAAAACACTCGCGAGCCAGCTGGTGAAGGGTCCTTGCTGGATCACAGTCTCCTGTTATTTGGATCAGCCTCCAGCGCCTTCCACCTGTCGCGCAACTATCCACTGATTCTGGCAGGTGGGACTCGTTTGGGTGTGAGCCATGGTAGTTATCTCAATCATGCTGGCACCAAGGCATACCGTGGTGGCTGGAAGCCAGGGGATCAGGAACCCTGGACCCAAAAGGCAAGCCAGGAAGACCTGCCACTGTCCAATCTCTACGTTTCCATGCTTCAGCGACTTGGGGTTGAAACCACTGCTTTTGCTGATAGCACAGGGGCGTTGGTTGGGGTCTAGTCAGGATCAACCACGGCCTTGGGCATTGATCTTGGTCCAAGTGCTTTGGTTCAATGTCTCGACGCCGTCCATCGCTGACCTCAGTTTGATCGATGCATCAAGCCAAAGGATTTAGGGTCGTGGGGATGGGAAAACCGACCCTTGGCGCTTTGGGTGATCTCACCCTCAGGCACGCTTTGAGCGACAATCAACGGGGGAAAATGCAGATCGATTTTGCTGG
>JALRAZ010000383.1 GCA_023257935.1 Verrucomicrobiota bacterium | reverse complement strand
TCGCGTTGGTCGGCAGCTTGGGGTTGGGATTCGGCATCCGAACGTCACCATTCTTGCTGCCGACCTCGACGAAATTGAAATGCAAGACCTCTATGAATCGGTCGACGCGTTTCTCTGTCCGAGTCGAGGTGAGGGCTTTGGACTCCCCCCCCGGGAGGCAGCCGCGACAGGTCTGCCCGTCATCGCAACTTCTTGGGGGGGGACAGGGGACGACCTTTTTGAGTGGGGAACGCCGCTTTCCTATTCCTTGACGACCGCGTGGCCTTATCACCCACGGCATCCATGCTGCGGACAGTGGGCGGAACCGGATGTCAACGAACTTGCGTGCCTGATGAGGCAAGTCGCAGACTCGCCTCGCGATAACGCCGCTGCCGAAGCTCGCAGTCGACGTGTTGCTGCACTCTACGACTGGGGAAGGTTTTCGGCTGCCGTCTTGGGAATTGAGTTCCGGAGCCACTGTCCGGGAAGAAGAATTTGGTGGAGCCGAGGGGAGTCGAACCCCTGACCCCCACAATGCCATTGTGGTGCTCTACCAACTGAGCTACGACCCCACGCAAATGAGAGGTCTTTATGAGGCAGCTTGGCAGGCTTGTCAAAGCCTAAATCCTAATTTCTGAGATAACTAAGATCCCGATCGAAGAGTCGATGATCTGTGGGGTCAGCTCATGGCGGACCTGAGTCGGAAACCGAGGTCTCCATAGGCCAGGCCTTGATTATGGAATTGATCAGCGTGGCCAAGGGGATGGCAAAGAAGACCCCCCAGAACCCCCAAAGGCCACCAAAAATCAGGATGGCAACGATGACGGCTATGGGGTGAAGGCTTGTCGCCTCGGACATCAGCACGGGAGCCAAGACATTACCATCTAGAACTTGGATAATGGAATAGGCGATAATGAGCCACGCGAATGCTGAGCTGGCGCCAAATTGATAAAACCCGATAATCCCTATTGGGATGTACATCAAGGTAGCTCCAACGTAGGGAACGAGTACACTGAGACCCACAAAAAGAGAGAGTAGCAGGGTAGCCCTCAGGCCAAAGATGGAAAAGGTGACAAAGGTGACCCCCCACACGATCATGACCTCCCAAAATTTTCCTCGAACATAATTGCTGGTCTGCTGGTTGACTTCGTGCCAGACCTTGTTGGTGAGGCCCCGTTCCTCGGGGAGAAACTGAACAAACCAGCGCGCTATAGGCTCCTTGTCTTTGAGGATAAAGAATACCATGACCGGCACGAGCACGAGATACACGATCCACACCACGATGCTCTTGAGCGAAGTGATCGAGAAACTCAAGGCAGTGCGCCCAAAGTCGGTCAATTGGCGTTCAATGGTTTCGGTGAATCGATCCATGTTGAGGCTGGTGTCATTCCCTGTATCGGGAACTGGTCTTTCCGCATCTGGTTGCTGACCGATACCACTGTCGGTAGGCTTGGTTTGGGCGTTTTGAGATAGCGGGCTCTCAGGCTCTTGCGCTGTCTTGGAGGGTCCGTTTAGCAGTGTGGCAATGCGTTGGGATTTGAATAGTTCATAACGCGTGTAAGCATCCTGGATATCTTTTGAGGCGTTTTGGACGATTCCCGGAACATCCCGGCGTACAAACTTGTCCAACTCGGAGACGAGACTTGGGATCACGACAAAGAAAAGCATGAAGACTGCCAGGAGAAACAAAAGGTAGACCCCGCAAACAGCTGCCAGCCTGGGAGCGCCTCGGCGCTGAAATCGCAAAATGATCCCATCCAAAAGATAAGCAATGACTAGGGCTGCGAAAACTGGCGCCAGAAGATCGCCCAAGAAAAAGATGATCATGAAAATGATCAACAGAAGCGCAGCGAGCATAACTACCTGGGGATTAGATAGTTGACGCCTTACCCACTGTTTGATCAGGTCCATGGTAAAAGGATAGGTAGAATCCTCGCAGCTCAGCAAGTTTTAAGCGGTTTGATTGTGGGTTGCTTTATCGAAGTCCGAAGTTAATATTGCCCAACTACAAGGGTTATGAAACAAATTATTAGTTTTCTGTTGGCTACTTTAGCCGTGTCCCCTGGCGTCAGTTCATATGGCGCCGATAGTGCTTCAGCGAAAACCCCAGACTACCCCCCTCACGAATCGGTCTTTGAAGGTTACAAGCAAGTGATCTCGACGATTGATCAAAGTCGTAGTCTGATGGGGCTCTTTCATGATGCCAAGGACAACCAGCTTTTAGCCGCATTTCCCAAGAAGTATGATTCTAAGAAATTCTTCATAGCGCTCACCGTTGCCAGTGGCGAGCAATACGCCGGACTTCAACAGGCTGACATGTATGTCTACTGGAAGCAGATAGGCAAGCGAATGGTTTTGATTCAGCCTAATATTGAGATCCGATCCAGCGGTGATGCCGAGTCAAAAAGTTCCATCCAGCGGCTGTTCACTGACCGTGTTTTGGCCGATGTGCCGATTGTCACGATGCATCCGGAGTGGGGACCAGTCATTGATCTGGATGCTTTCTTGTTAGGCGAAGGAGCCAAGTTCTTTGGGTCCAGCGCTTCAGGTCTCAAAAAGGCTCTTGCGACAGTCAAAACAGCCCAGGCGTTCCCAGATAACATAGAAGTAGCATTTGAGGTGCCTGTTTCCAGTGGGCTGCTCAAGACATTTCATTTTTCCATCAGCGAAAGCAAACTGGTGATACCCATGTTCTCTAACTAGGATATCACCAACTGTGCCCTTGCCGGAACCGATGAAACCGACAAGTCCAATTATCATCGTAGGTTACCGCTCAATGCTGCTACTGCGGGAAGATCACCTTGGAAACCATATGTACCAACGTGAGTTGTCTTCATCCATGGACACAACCAAATCTTAATACCGATCTTGCGTGACCACTGACAGAACATATAA
>JALRAZ010000373.1 GCA_023257935.1 Verrucomicrobiota bacterium | reverse complement strand
TCTTCTAACTATTGGCCATTCTTTTTCATTATAATCATGTTTGCCAATTTCATCTTCAATCATTCGCATACTAGCGTCTTCAATTGATTGACCTTTTTCAGTTTGTAGATTCAACTTCTTTTGCCCTCTCAATAATTAGATCTATCATATTCTCATCTGTTCCTAAATGTCTGGTAATTAATGATTTTTTAATTGAAGATTTTTCTAATGCTGGAAGAAGATCAGATAAAAAGTGACCAGCACCAGGCAACCGGCAAAGCCTAGTTCTTCACCAATCACCGCATAGATGAAATCCGACTCAGCAATGGGGATGCGTTCGGGATTTCCCATCCCAAAACCTGCCCCCAGCATGCCGCCGGCGAACATCCCCGATAAGCCCTGCAGGATTTGCCATCCGGCACCGGTTGGGTCTTCGAAGGGGTCGAGCCAGGTCTGGATACGAATGCGGGCATGCGTGAGCCATTGGCCTGCGAGCCACCCGGCAGTGATCAGGCCGCACAGAGAAACCATCACATAGCGCCACTGGCCGGTGACGAAAAACAGGACCAGGCAAAGCATCATGGCAAGGAGCATCATCATGCCCAGATCTCTCTGCAGGATCAGCAGCCCCATGAGAAGCCCAAATACCAGGTAGACAGGGAACATCATGAGCGTTATGGATGTCCCTCCTTTTCCCTCCAGAGTTTTGCGGATATTTTTTTCCCGACCGGCCATGTAACTGGCGACAAAGAGCACCATCAGCAACTTGAGGATTTCGGTGGGGGTAATCTGCCCCGAGGCATAATAGGCACCCCGATAACGCGTGCCGGTCAGTAGTAATCCGACTAGCGTGAGTAGAGACAGTAGGCCTGCCAGCCACCCCAAATGCTTGAGGGCCTTGATTCGGGATCCTCGGAATAGGATCGAAGTGACCAGCATCAGGACGATCCCAATAGGGTAGGCAAAGTGTCCCAGTCGCCATGGGTGTTCCAAATCGAACAATCCCATTCTGTGCTGGGCCAGGATGCCGAAACCTCCCAGGAAAACCACTGTGCCCAAAAAGGTGGGGTCTGCCTTGACGCGAAAGAGCACCAACCACACATGGATGAGCAACAAGCTGATGCCAAACACCAACAAGGGTAGAAAATCCCGATCCCCCCATGTATCCTGTTGGCGGATATCATTGAGAAAAAGCCCAATATAACCCAATGCGATGGTCAGGAAGCAGGCGGTGAAGAGCTTACGCTCCATCAGGCGAAACCGCCAGCTATCGGCAATGGTATCAGCTTTCTTCAAGAGCGATTAGCTTGGCTGTGACACCGGCGCTTAGTGCAGCACTTTGGGCAGGGAACGCAGCCAGGTATCGCGATCCACTTTCTCGACTTGGTGTCGGTGAACGAAAGTGCCCTTTTTGTTGCCAACCACGATTTCGGGGAAACCATCTGCGTTGATGTCGTGCGCCATGACCTGGGTTCCGATGCCTGAATCTTCATCGACCAGATGTGGGATAAAGTCCACACCATCCTTCGAGCGATTCAACTCAAACCAGTAAAGTACCGCCGGGGCGTTGGGCTCCGCATCACCATTGGGGCCGTGAGCCCAGAAGCGCTTACCTGTGACAATGTCCTTGAGGCCATCCCCATTCATGTCAATCAGATCGATGGCATGCAGCTGAGAAAAATGAACACCGTAGCGGTTTTCCTTGGCTTCCTTGTTCATGAAGGTGTGGGCCTTGAAGGTGATGCCCTCAGGGGTAGGGATGTGTTCATACCAGGCCAATCCGTAGCCATGGGCTGCCAGGCTGGTGATGACGTCGTTGTCTCCGTCCCCATCCACATCGTAGGCATGCATTTGAGCTCCACCTCCAGGGCTGAAGGCAACTGGATGAAAGAGCCATTCGGGGTCACCCCCCAAGGAGGCAGGTTGTTCCCACCAGCCTTCTTTGGCCATGAGGTCCATGCGCCCATCCCCGTTGACATCCCCAACGCCCATCCCGTGGGTGAAGCGTTGCCAGGGACCCTTGGCCGTGACTGGATGGAAGGCCCAGGGCTTTTCGGGGTGATCCCAGTCAGGTGAGGCGTAACCGTAGTATCCCCCCGAGCTGCACACGATCTCTGGTTTCCCATCTCCCGTCAGATCGGTGAAGGTAGGGGATTCGTTGTCGGTCACATCCAGGATCACATGCCGCTGCCAATGCCCCTCTCCGCCCTTTGGATTTTCATACCATGAGGACTCCGCCCCAGGAAAACCCAGGACAAGGATGTCGTCCCAATCATCGCCATTGAAATCATCCGAGAAGGCAAAGAAATTGTCAGAGTAAGTATTCTTGGTTCCTAGGGCTCCTTCATAGCCGGCAATGGTCTGGGTGCTGCCATCGGGTTGCTTCTGTTGCCAGCCCCGATTGTCAGGGTAGTAGGTATGACGTGTGCTGTAGTCAGGGCCTTCCCACCAGTAGGGGCCTGAGGCGACATCGGCTTTACCATCGTGATTGAAGTCCCCGAAGGTGGCCCCTTCACTCCAGAAGCGATCGGTCAGTTGGATCTTTTCAAAATGGTGCAGGGTATGATCCTGAGCGCTCGCGGCCTGTGTCAGGATGACACCGCCCAGGCAAAGAGAGGGGAGGGCTTTCATGATGGCACACCATCCCAAGGAAAACCCTTGTGGTCAAGCCAGGAGCCAGTCTGGAGGCACCTTCTTGCGCCATATTTAATGCCCGCCTACTTGATGCCCTAGCCTTTCCAAGACACACATCGCGGCGTTGTGACCAGGGATGCCGCTGACTGCTCCGCCTCGCTGGGCCGAAGACCCACAAAGGTGAATGCGCGGATGCTCTGTCTCCACGCCCCATTTTCCTACCTGTTCTTCCTGGTCGGTGAATGGCCATGAAAGGTCTCCATGAAACAGGTGTCCCTTGGGTAGCCTTAGATGATTCTCCAGATCCAGTGCGCTCATCGCATGCAGGCAGGGCTGACCCTGGCTGTCGATAGCAAGGCATTCTTGGATGGGTGTGGCCAGGTGTTGGTTGATGGCAGCAAGGCAGCGCTCAGCGGCCAGATTGCGCTGAGCCACCGGATCATCGACAAATAGTCGATAAGGCAGATCCAGACCGAACAAGGTCAGGGTGTGGAACCCCTTGGTTTGAAGCTCAGCTGACAAGATAGAGGGGTCGCTGAGGCTGTGGCAGTAAATCTCGCAGGGAGGTTTCTTTGGGAGCTTCCTTTCCACGCTTTCGCGGTAACAGGTCTCCATTGCCTGGTAGCCCTCATCCAGATGCACCGTGCCAGCAAAAACCTCCTCTGGCCTGGCCTGGCTTTCTTTGAGCTGGGGTAGCTTCTTGAGCAACATATTCATCTTGAAGGCAGCGCCATCCTGCTCGGATACAGGCAAACCAATGGGCTCTCCCTGTATGACCTCGGGGGGCAAGCAGGCGTTGAGCAGCAGGTGATGGGCCTGGACCCAGTGGGGGCCGCTCTCCGATTCCAGGCATAGGGCGACTTTGTCTTGATGGGGCTCGATGGAGGTGACCTCGCAAGAGGTGCGTAAGGTCACCTTACCTGTCTGGAGGTTGACCCGTTCCAGCTCATGAACCAGGGTGCCCATACCCCCAACAGGAACCAGCCATTCTCCAGTGCCCTGGCCTAGGATGTGGTAGAGAAAACATCGATTCTGCAGGAGGGTGGGATCATGGCCATGGGTAGAAACCCCGATCTTGGCATCGGTAAAGAGCGCGCCGCGCAGGGCATCGTCCTGGATCAACGACTCGAGGCATGCGCCCAGGGGTTCTTCGATCAAGGCCTGCCATGCCTGGAGGGCTGATCCATCGAGTCGCTCTCGTATCGACTGTCGAGATTGCAGCGGTTTCCAAAGACTTGGCCAGAGGATGGATTGAATCGCTGCCTCCATTTGCAACCACTTTTCGTAGCCGCGGCCATCGGGTTTGCCTTCGGTGAACTGAGCAATGGCCTTTTGGGTTCCCTCAGGGTTACGGGAAGGCAGGATCAATTCCCTGAACCCGTTCACTGAGTTAACCGGCGTCCAGGAGGCCGTGTGGCGGGGAATGAGTTCAAGACGTAACCCCAGCTCACGGATGATCTTGGCAGGCACCAGGCTGATCAGGTAGGCAAAGACCGAGAGGTTGGCTTCCATGCCCGGAAAGATTCGTGCCGAACAGGAGGCGCCACCCAGGGTGGGAAGCCGCTCGATCACCAAGGTGGAAAGACCCGCCTGGGCCAGGTAGGCCGAAGCAACAAGCCCATTGTGACCAGCCCCGACGATGATGACGTCATAGTGGCTTTTCATGATTGGCTGTCGGGCTTGCGCCCTGACTGGGTGAACAGGGTCAGGTCCTCGAGGGGATGGTGGTTTCCTCCGGTGCAGCGACTGACTAGGTAGCCGATCACCATGCAGGTGGTGATGCCAATCGCCGTGTAGAGGTAGCCGTTGATGGAGGTAAAGAGCCACAGGTAGAGCATGGTTCCTGAGCCTGTCACGATACCGGCGGTGGCACCTTGGGTGTTGGCCCTGCGGGTCAACATGCCGAGCATGAAAAGCCCACCCAATACCCCCATGAACAGGCCGATGACCTTGATGAAGGCATCAAATAAGGAACGCATGTCCGGCTTGATGAACAACAGTGCCAGGGCGGTTCCAGCCAGCCCGCTCAGGGCGGTGAGGATGCGGGCGGCGTTGAGGGCTTGGCCATCGCTTGTGATCCGACCCCCTGGACGCAGGAAATCGCTGACCAGAGTGGTGGCCATCGAGTTCATGCTCGTTGATACCGTGGACTGTGCCGCCGCAAAAATCGCGGCTATCATCAGCCCCGCAAGCCAGGCTGGTAATTCTCTGGCAATAAAGAGAGGGAAAATCTGGTCAGTGTGAATGGACCAGTCCAGGCGATCAGGATGGTGTTGATAGAAGGTGAACAGAGCGGTGCCAATACCGAAAAACAGCAGAGTCGAAAAAATGCACATCAGCCCGTTCGTCCAGATGGATCGAGCTGCCTGTTGCTGGGTGGCTGTGGTCATGTAACGCTGCACCACAGCCTGATCAGCCGTGTAGGAAGCAATGTTCTGGCCAATCCCGCCCACCACGATGACCCAGAAGGCTATCTGCATGCTTGAGGGATCCCCATGCCAGTTGACCAGGCGAAACTTGTCAGACTGACGAGCCGTTTCTACAAAACCAATCCATCCTGCTTCGCTGCCCTGGATCAGCCACCCGAGTGCGAAGATGGCTCCTCCAAGGAGGACGATGGTCTGCAGGGTGTCGGTCCAGATGACCGCTTCGATGCCACCTAAGGAACAATAGAGGATGCTCAACAGACCCATCAGCAGCACGGAGGTGACAGGCCCCAGTGGGGTGGCCGCGGCCAGTGCCAGCCCGGTGAGTGACATCACGATCGCCATGCGAAAAAGATGAAACAGCGTAAAGCTGGCGCTTCCAAACAGCCGCAGGCCGCGGTGAAAACGGTGTTCAAGGTATGCGTAGGCACTGATGGCATCCAGACGCCGAAAAAATGGCAGGGCCAGCCAAACGGCCAGGATGGCGACCACCGGAATCATCAGGTTACCCACCGCATACACCCAATCCTGAGCATAGGCCTTGGCTGGCACCCCAGTGAAGGTGAGGGAACTGAGCATGGTAGCGAAGATGCTGCAACCAGCTGCCCACCATGGAATACGCCTGCCTGCTTGAAAGAAATCTTCGCTACGACGGTGGCGGCGATGGAACCCAATGCCGATGCCAACCATGGCGGCGAGGTACCCACTCAGGATGAGGTAATGCAACCAGCCAAAGGATGCAGCTTGGTTTGTGATCCTTCCCTGGCGAATGGCCGCGGTGCGTACTCGCGGGCGGATCTCTCCGCTGGGAAGGATGATATCCTCTCCCCAGACCACAGCGGTGGTGGTGACCTGGGTTTCAGGCAGCGGGCCAGCAGAGGTCCAGCTATCGGTGATGGTATGGTAGGCCAGGGCTTGCCGAGGGAAACCGGGATGATCCTCTTTGAGTTGGTCGCCCTGATCAAAGAGGCTGCCGTCGGCGCCACCCAGAATGAGCAAGTGGCTTTGTCCCCAAGCCACGCCGCTGCCTGCCATGACGCATCGTGGTGGACCCTGACGGAATCGCCAGCTAGCCTTGGATGGCTGATACTCCCACATGTCGGTGAGAAAATGAATCCCTTGCTGATCCTCGCGTCGGCCACTTAGCACGTAGAGGCTTTCTTCGTAGCCATTGTGTTGGGTCAGGGTCAGGTTGAAGGCACGGGCTCCTCCGGGTATGGGCTGGAGTACCCTCCAAGCAAAGGCTTGATCATCACCCTCCTGGGACATGTCCAGAGCCCAAAGTTGATCCGTCGCTGTCTTCAGGGCCAAATCCTGCTGGCCTCCCGCCAGGTAGATGGTTTGGTTGATCAGAGCTGCCTGGCCATGGACCGAGGGCTGAGGTAGCGATGGTAAAGGCTGGGTTTGAACGCTTCTGGTTTTGGAGTCCCATCGGAGCATGAAAACCGTATCGAACACTTCGTGGCCATCACTTCCCCCCATGCAGACCACTCCGTCGGCTAAGCTGACGTTGGCGCCATAGGCGATGGGGCGCTCCAACTGGCCTCCATCATGCCACTGGTATCCCGTTTGATTCCGGGTCAGTACGTGAATCCTGTCATGCCAGATTTTTTCTGATTCCCACACTGGAGGGGTGAAATTAGCCCCACCAGCAACGAGCAACGCGTCGTGGTGAAGGCCCACAAAGGGTCCAGCAACCCCCAGTTCATCTGGAAGGGAGCTTGGGGTGCTCCATTCAATGGAGGAGGTGCTTTGGGCCAGACCGCTGCAAAGGGATAGGCTGAAAAAAGTCCAAAGGTAGCCTAGCCTGAACCAAGCAAGCCTTGCGACCCCTCGCAACCAGAACAAGATGCGCCGCCAGGCAATGGGGTGAAATTGCATCATGGTGTCCTATCCATTTTGTTCAGCCTGCGTGGTGTCAAGGCAAAGCCTAGACCCCCGATCAACCAGGCACAATGTTCGAATCAGCCAGGCCTCGACCTTCAGGTGCGGAAAGTCAACACGAGAGTCTTGAATGGCAGGTGCCATGCGAGCTGCTACAGGTTAGGGAGCATCCAAGTGATTGCAAAAAGTGGGCAGAGACACTGTGACTGGAATTAAATAAAAGCTTGAATAATAAAAAACTATATCCTAAAAACGCCTTTATGATTTCTTCCTGTAAGCCATTTTTATTCCTCCTGCGTTACTGCTTCCTGGTGTGCCTGCTCAGTGCGGTGGCCAACCCGGTTTCTTTGGCTCAGGCTTTTCTTGGGTCATCGGGCTCCGGTTATAATGGCCCACAACCGCTACAACCCGGAGCCCCGGTGCCGATCACACCACCACAACCCACATTTTGTGGTATAGACATCGAAAGGAATGCCCAATGGGAAGAATCTTGGAATTATATAGCCCCCAATCATATTCCGGTGCTTAAATCAGACGTTCAATATCGGAAAAGGATTTTTAAAAAGCCAGATGAGGTAATATGGAAAAATTGGAACAATAATATAGTGGTTGGAGGCGGGAATTATACATTTTTTCCAAATGGCACGGTTAAAGTAATCAGCGCGACGGCACCTGCATCACCGGCAGTGCCTAAATCACACGCAAGGAAGGTTGGTCAAAAACTCGACAAATATGGTTATGGAACATCGCACAGCACGCATGTCTACTTGCAGTCCACAAACAGAGGGAATGGGAGCGAGACATGGGCATTCGTGGTGAATTTTGCCTCCGGCAAAACAAGTGATCTCACTGGAACGCTTAAAAAGGGCGAATTTACTATGGTGCATATTCCTTGTCCCTTACCCTACGGTCAAATCGACACGGTTGTGAGCGTGACTAAATTCCGGGAGATTCGATAAATCTAACTTATATCCAAAAATCCAATCCTTATTTCATACCGTCCCTCGAATGGTAGGAAAAACCCCATGTATGGTTCGTAGAGATCATTCATGTTCTTCTGACACACTTCAATGAAGGGAGCACTATCGTAAAACCATTCAGCTGAGTCGTAATAAGGTTCTTCAAGACCAGTCATACCACTACCCGATAATGTCTCCCATATCTTCGCCTTTGATCAGAATGGCATCATTCTCTCCGTCATCACCTATCAGAACGCAATATACGATCCCTCTTATCACACCTTCTCCACCTTTATGGAGTTTGACCTTATCGCAAATACGGTAGTGCTGCACATATTGAGAACCTACCTCTCCGGCTGTCTCCTAAAGTATTTCTGTTCTCTTGATAGCCTTTATCCACAGGTCCAGAACTCGTTGTTAGAACTAAATCTCTAAGGTTTCAC
>JALRAZ010000346.1 GCA_023257935.1 Verrucomicrobiota bacterium | reverse complement strand
GTTTCAGGGCTTTGAGCCCATCCTCAACCAAAGATGCCTGCCCCATTTCATGCAACGTCATCAAGGCAGAGCTGTGATTGATCAAGTGAAACCAACCCCCTAGGCCTTGGCGACGGTGAGTGACTTCTTCGGCAAAAAGCTTCAGCAAGGTTAAGGTGGCTTGCTCGATGGACTCAAAGGGCGGCCTTTGGCGGGTTGGATCGATCCTGATTTGCTCGCCGCTTACCCAGCCCTTGGCCTTGCCAAGATAGCCTCTTCCGGGGGGAGCTGCTTCGAAGTGACGCATCAACGCAACCAGCCCACTCATGGTTTTTTCCTTGGCCAACTCGGGGTGGTCTGTCATGGCCCTGAGGGCCAGTGCCGCAAAAATCGTATTATGGCCTGATTGCCTCAGGGTTCCAACATGTTGACCGAGGGCTTGGATCAGTGACTCAGTCTTCCCCATAGGAGCCTGCTCAGATTCAGCATCACCCGGTGGGGCAAACAAATCGAGTATTCGCACCGAGGTCTTTTTTGTTGAGATCCAAATGCTTTCCTCCCCATCGATGATTCGATTTAGTTCACGAGTGATTCCTTGCCAGACTAGATCAGGAAGGTTTGGGTGATCCTCTCCAAGATAATAGCCCGCCAGTAAGCTGGCACCCAAATGCCCTGCCATGGAGCCAGCTTGGTGAGAGCGGGCCATGGCCAGGATACCCTGCTGGAGGTAGGCGTGGTCGATCATCCTTCGTGCGAGGGGACTCCCCTAAAATGAAGAAGGCCCACGCCATCCAGGCATGGGCCTTCCCCTTCTGAAATGACTTATTCCTTATGCTTGGTATGGCAAGCCTTGCAGGAGGCTCCTAGTTTCTTGACCCCTGCCAGAGCGGCTTCCACGTCTCGCTTGGCAATGGCCTCTGCTGCCATGGCGCTTCCTTCGCGCAGGTCCTTCACACAGGCATCAGCCCAGACCTGATCGGGGCAACGCCCATCTTCCATCATGATGAAACTCGATTCATTGAGGAGGGAAACACTCAGTGCCAGATGTTTCCAATCGTCATCTGAAGCAGGTTTCGCATCAATCAGCCCCTTTTTCAAGGCAGTCATGTGGGGTTTGACGATAGCCTCCATGAGCTGTTCGGTAGTCAGTGGTCGAGTCTTGCCTTTTTTGACCTGTCCGTTTGTGGCGACCACGGCTGCTGTCAAGAAAACCAAAACAGCCAACAGGGAGGAAAAAGAACGTTTTTTCATTTGATCGTTGAATTTGATGAATCAATGGATCCTGTCAATATGCTGCTGATGGCCTGGTAGTTCAATCAAACTTTTACGATAGGTGATTTGGGCTGGAGACCTAGAATGAAAAAGTATCTTCCAGTCTGAGATCGTCCCCCAGGGTTTGCTGAAGGGATAGGAGTTGATGAAAGAGCCTCCTCATTCTGGGCCGCTGTGTTGCGCCGTCTGCCAGATCGTGCATTTCCAAGGGATCCTCGCTGAGATGATAGAGGCGAGCCTTGCGGGCTGCCGGATAAAGGATCAGTTTGTAATCTTCCATGGTAATGGAGCGTTGCAATGCCAAATAGGCGCCATAGACGGCTCCGTAAGCCGAAGCAGAAGTCTCTCCCCGAAGTAGCGGCATCAGGCTGTGGAAGTCCACGTGATCAGGATGCTGGATCCCTGCCAGCTCCAGGGTGGTGGGCATGACGTCCTGTAGGTAGATGGGAGCCTGAATCTTTCGGTTGGCTTCAATGCCTGGACCCACCGCGACAAAGGGAACTCGAACGCTGTGGTCGTATAGGTTTTGCTTGCCGAAAAGACCATGATGCCCGAGGGCAAGGCCGTGATCAGCGGTAAAAAAAATGTAAGTCTGTTCACGTTGGCCACTGGCATCCAGAGCATCCAGGATCCGGCCGATCTGCCGGTCCATATGGGTGATGATGGCGTAGTATTCTTGGCGATGAACCTTCACGGCATGCTCGGTTCTGGGAAAAGGCCCCAGCTTTTCGTCCCTAAGACTAGGGCCGCACCCTATGGCATCCTTGAACGGGTATTCCGAAAGGTAATTGCTGGGCACTTGAATGCGATCCAACGGGTAGCGATCGACATCGGCCTGAGGTGCCTGCCTTGGATCGTGCGGGGCATTGAATGCCAGATACATGAAAAAGGGTTTCCCTTCTTTGCTGGCTGTTTTCAAATAGTCGACCCCATCATCTCCTAGGACCTCACTCCAGTGTTTGCCGCCCTTCCAGAATCCTTCGAACTTTGGGTCTGAAGGGCTCCATGGATCAGCCTGATCCGGCAAAGGTCGGTTGTAGCCTTCGGGGGTCTGATTGGGCATGCCCCCTCGGATATTCCTGGCGACATCAAAGGCTTTTTCGGCATCTGCCCTGACGTGCCATTTCCCAGAGAAGTAGGTGCGATAGCCAGCCTGGCGCATGTGCTCAGACCAGAAGCGTCCTGCTTCGCGCTCGCTCTCCACAGTCGTGAACACCTCTTGAGCATTCCAGATGAATCGACCTGTATTGAGCATGCAGCGTGAGGCAACACACACAGCACCACTCCAGGATCCCATGTTGTAGGCATGGGTAAAAGTTGTGCCTGAGTGCACCAGCCGATCCAGATTGGGGGTCTCGATATCGGTATGCTCCAGAGCTCGAATGGTTTCAAAGCACTGATCATCGGCAAAGAGAAAGAGGATATTGGGTTGTTCAGCTGCCTTCAACCCGTTGATTAGGGGAGTGGTCAGGATGGCGAGGCTCAGATACAGCCAATACGGGCGAACACGATCTGCTGGGGACATGCCTTTTTATAGGAAAGAGGTTTGCCTTCTGCAAGTTTGGGGTCGGTCGATAGCTTGTCGCCAAGGGTAGCGTGATCTAGCTGGCCATGGCCTGCGTGCCAGTCGTTCAGCCACCCTCTCTCGAGCGATGCCGCATGGCTCGCGAGATCGCTTCAAGCAGGGACTTTCCATTGAACGGTTTGCACAACGCGGCTGATGCGCCGACTGACAAGGCCATTTCCAGCAGCTCTTCGCTGGCAAGGATGCCGCCGCCTGAAATGGCAAGGATGGGTAGGTCAGCATTTTTTTTCCTGAGATCAATGATGGTCTCCAGTCCTTCTTTCTCGGGCATGATGATGTCGGTGATGATTAGGTCAAAGGTTTCAGCATCGGCTGTTTCAAGACCCTTGATGCCATTTTCCGCCATGACGACTTCGTGTCCTGCAAGCTCCAAAAAATGAGCTGTTAGCACGCGGGCATTTTCTTCGTCGTCTATGAGGAGTATTTTCGACATGGCACTTTATCATTAATCCAAATATGTGAAAACGTCATCAAAAAGTAAGCCATTGCGAAATGTTCCCCTAATTCTTTGAGCTGACTATGATTCGGATATGGGGGCTTCGGTGCTCCAGCAGAGGTGGCACTGTCTAGGGTAAGTCATGGTCACCACTTGCTCGGCCATGACCCAAGAACAGAAGGCGAAGGGGGTAAGGTGACGATAAGTCCCCAGCACCATCCCCGCGGGATCCGGTTTGAGTGAATGAACCTCAAACAGGTTCATTGGGCATCGCAATCCCGTTCTAAGGGTCTTGGCGAGGGCTTCCTTGGCTGTCCACAGGACATGCCACGGATAGGGGATAGTGGGCTTAAGGGATCTGATCATGAGACACTCTTGGGCCGATGCCTGACGTTCCATGGCTTTGGAGCGATCGGGTTCAAGATCTTCCAGATCGATTCCCATTTGACAGATGGGTGGGAAAGTTAGGGCACAAGCGAGGCTCCGAGTGTGAGCAATGGAAATCTGTTGATTAGATAGCAAGCCCTCTTGAACGACAGGATCGCCCATCACACCAGGCATGATAGAAATTTTTGACGGGCAAGGCAGGGATTCTTCCCTTCCTAGAGCCATTTTGGCGGCGATGCGCCCATGAAGGTAGGAGGTCTTGCGGATAGATGATCCTAGTCCATCGTAGTAGGCCTTCTCGTCAGGATGCAACCATGCTGATACCTGCTCGATATATTGGGGAAACGTTTTGGTGGGGACGCTAGCCAGATACAGGGCATGATGTTGATTGCCTTCCTTCAGCCAGAAAGTTTGTTTCAACCCCGATCCATGGTCTCTTCCAGCCAACTGCAAGCCCATCGCTGTGAAACTAGCCAGATGAGAGGGTGCTTGTCAAAGATCTGGCAAGGTCTCCTGGCCTTGATCCCAGTGTTTTTACCGTTGTAAGAGGCCTGCAGATGGGGCAGTTTTCCCATCGAACCCCGGTCAAGTTGACTCGCTCAAGAGCAACTCCATCTTAAGCTGGTGCCGAAAACATCATTGACCTCATCAAACATGGATGTGACATCAACATGGTCTGATTACCCGATCCCACCACTTGGGATCATCGGGGATATGCTGAGCTCCTGGGTCATCATTCTGGGCACCGTGGTCCTGGCTTCCTCGTTATCGGCATTTTTGATGACCCACCATATGATGCGCCGCCTGAGACGAAATGGACCCTCCAAGCTTTCAGTCCTGCTGCCAGGTCGGCGGAGCCATCAGCCCTTGCTTCCTCTCTCTGTGCTTGGAGTGCCTCGCCGATGGATGGCAGTCCGAGCTGACCATCCTGAGATCGTTTACCATGCCTTGGGAATGACTCAGCCCGAGACCTGCCAATGGCAGGAGGGTCTGGCTCGGGCTGAAGCGGGACATTTGTTCATCGCTCCTCCTTTTCGTGGTTGGATCTTGGTATTTGGTACCCGCTTGCCGCTGGCTTTTGATGATATTGATGCTTTCTATGCACGGATTCGTGAGACCAGCGCCGCCCTCGGGGAGGTTCAGTATTTTTCCATGGATCAGTCTACCGGTCACCATGCTTGGATGCGCCTAGTGTCAGGTCAGGTCGTTCGCTCCTTTGTTTGGGCAGAAAAAACTTTGTGGCAGGAGGGTGCTTTTTCGGCTGCAGAATCCTCTCTTGGCATGGTTTGTCCAGATTATGGCGATCAGGGAATGGGACTGCCGAGCTATGAAACCGCTCGGCTCCTGGATCATAACTTGGCTCAGCTTCCTGCCTTGGCAGCGCGTTGGAGCGTTGATCCCTTGAGTCTGAGGCAGGCCGATCTAAGCTCAGGCATGGGAGTGGTTGGAGAATGGAACCCCATCAAGGTATGAGTAGGCTGACCTTGAAACCCTGCTGCGCTCTGTCCTGCGCCATAACCCCCTTTATCATACCTCACGCTCATGTCTCACCCTTCTGAAGATGGCTACTGCCCCAATTGTGGTGCCGAGGTACCGAGCGGTTCGCTTGCTTGTCCCGATTGTGGGTCTTGCGAGGAAACCGGGTGGTCTCGAGACGCTTCCTATGATCGTATCGGTGTGGAAGTGGAGGATGACTTTGATTACCAGCGTTTTGTTGACGAAAACCTGAGTGGCAAAACTTCCCAGCCCAAGTCTGCCCTGCAATGGGTTTGGATGATTGTCGCGCTACTTTTGTTGCTCCTAATCCTTAAAGGTATGCGGTTATGACTTGGACTCTCTGGCAGCTCGAACCATCAGGCGGGCAGTTCCCATCCTTTGCGGTAGGCCTTGCTAACCCACTGATTGGCGTGCACGTCATTGGTGACTCGCATAGTTGATGCGTCCCACTCGATGGCATGGCCTGCGCGCAGGGCGACATTGCCTAGCAACACAGCCTCGGTCATGGGGCCCGCGTAGTCAAAATCCGACATTGCCTTGGCTTCTCCCTTGCAGGCCGCCAACCACTCATGGTGATGGGCCATGTCGTTGTCTTTATCTCCCCCCGGCCATCGGGGAAGACTTGCGGGAATGGAATCATAATCCGACACAGTGGCTCCCGAAAGGAAGGTCCCCGTGCCCCAGTAGCTTGGGACAAACAGGGTGTCGCGCGTTCCCATGATGATGCATCCGTTGCCGGGCAGCTCCTTGGTGGCAACCAGTTCAGGTCCTGGCTTGCGGCCTCCATCATACCAGGTGAGTTCCACGGGTCCTCGATGTTCATTGCCGGGGAATTGCCAGGTGACAGTCGATGCGGTGGGCGGGGATTGATCGGTGCCACCTTCTCCCTGGGCCTTGATTCGAGTTGGGTTCTTCAGATCCAGGGCAAAGAAAGCAAGATCCATGTTGTGGCACCCCATATCGCCCAGGGCACCGGTTCCAAAATCCCACCAACCTCGCCAGTTGAAGGGAGCATAGGAGGAATGGAAGGATCGCATGGGGGCTGGCCCAATCCAAAGATCCCAATCCAGGGTAGTCGGGATGGTCTCGACTTTGGTAGGGCGCTGGAGACCCTGAGGCCAAATGGGTCGGTCGGTCCAGATATGAATGCGGCGTATTTCGCCAAGGACATCTGCCCGAAGCAACTCCACCAGGCGCCGACTTTCACTCTGTGCATGCCCCTGATTGCCCATCTGTGTCACCACTCCTGTTTCCCTGGCTACCCGCTGAAGCAAGCGTGCCTCCTCAATGGTGTGGGTGAGTGGCTTTTGGCAGTAGACATGCTTGCCCAATCGCATGGCCATCACTGCCGGATGCGCGTGTGTGTGGTCAGGGGTGGAAATCGTCACCGCATCGATGCGGTGTTGCTCCTTCTCGAGCATGATCCTGAAGTCTTGGTAGAGGCTGGCACCAGGATACTTCTTCAAGCTGCCTGCTGCCTGCCTGGTATCCACATCACATAGAGCGACGACATTTTCCTGACTGCAGTAGCCAATATCCACACCTCCCTTTCCCCCTGCTCCAATGGCAGCAATGTTTAGGCGTTGGTTGGCCCCTAGGATATTTCTGCTGGAGACAAACGGAAAGCTAAGGGCTGCGGTGGCAATCGCGCCCCTGCGAAGAAAGCTCCGACGCTCAATGGGTTGGGAAGACATGGGACTATCTTTATCCAGTCCCAGGCTGGAGTCCAGCCTTGTTGAAAGGATTGCATTGTCACCCGATTGTCACATGATTGTTTCTGATAGGCCACCAACGCCGAGCCATTTTACTGTGACTGAATTATGAGAGTACTTGTGGTCGACGATGAACCCGATGCAATCGAACTCATTCGATTCAATCTCAAGGCATCTGGTTATGATGTCTTGACGGCTGAGGATGGAGAAGAAGCGCTGCTCAAGGCACGTAAGTTTTCTCCCGATCTCATTTTGCTGGATGTCATGCTACCTGAAATCGATGGCCTGGAGGTATGCAAAATCCTCCGACGTGATCCGGCCACCGCCACGCTTCCCATCATCATGCTCACGGCCAAGGCTTCGGAAATCGATCGGGTGCTTGGCTTGGAATTTGGAGCCGATGACTACGTGACAAAACCCTTCAGCCCTCGAGAGCTGGTATTGAGGGTGCGAAACCTGCTCAAGCGAAAGGAGAGCAAACAAGAGGAAATAGAAAGGCTGCAGGTCAGGGATCTTGAACTGGATGTTGCCCGCCACGAAGTGCGCATAGCCGGTGAGATGGTGGAATTAACCCCCACCGAGTTCAAACTGTTACGCATCTTGATGGAACGAAAAGGGAGGGTGCAGTCGCGCGATCGTCTGCTTCAAGATGTCTGGGGTTACGATCAGCTGATTGACACGCGCACCGTCGACACGCACGTCAGGCGTCTTCGCGAAAAAATGGGGATAGCTGCTGGTTATGTCTTCACGGTGAGGGGAGTGGGCTACCGGCTCATGGAACCCACTGACTGAGTGATGGCAGCGCGGCCTTAAGCATCTATGGAAATCATTCTTACCATCCTTTTGACGGCTGCGATCGTCTCTCTTTTTTGGTGGATCTCCAATCGATCGGCCAAGGACAAATCCGTGTCAATTGCCGAGGACCTCAGCACCCTGCGTCAGCAACTGCAAAAGACCTGGACTGAGATGGAGCATCATCGTGATGCTGTGTTCGATGCCATGGCAGAGGGAGTGTTACTCTGTGATCTTTCCGGTAAGATCCTCTTTTGGAATCGTGCCTGCCGTCGACTCTTTAACTTGCCAGAGAATCCCCTAGATGGAATGACTCTGCTGGAGGCTCTTCGCCTGCATGAGGTACTCGAGGTGTTTGAGCGAACCCTTGAGAAGGGTCGAA
>JALRAZ010000299.1 GCA_023257935.1 Verrucomicrobiota bacterium | reverse complement strand
TGGCCCGCCGCCATACCGGCCGGCCAGTGGTGGTCTGCTTCGAGGGCGGCTACCACGGACGGACGCTGCTCACCCTGAGATGACCAAGTGTAGGTCGTGATTGGCTCCATTCCTGGGTTTAAATGATCTTGGTTGACGCCTCATGAGAGCTAGAGGTTATCTACTAGCAGAGTGGTCCCAAGGATGCAATGGCAAGTCATCGATGGAGACCGGCTGACAAAACGCTTGATTTATATGGATTAATGACCATGCTTTCCCAGCCTCAAGTGTGTCAACACACGGGGAATCTAACAAGTCGGATGGAAGAGCATATTGAATTGGAAGGAACCGTCAAAGCCGTTCTGGCTGGAACGATGTTCCGCGTTGAGTTGGAAAATAAGCACGTGGTGTTGGCGCACATCTCTGGTAAAATGAGGAAGCGCTTTATCCGCCTGACAATCGGGGACAGAGTCAAAATAGAGATGTCCCCATATGATCTTAACAAAGCTCGTATTGTGTATCGCCTGAGATAGTTAGCATGGCTGTCTCTGAGTTGCCTCATGAGCGTGAGCGCGGCCCCAACTTCTTACCGATGACCCACCATAGCATCGGAGGCACCAAGGCACTGAGTAAAAGCGAAGCGCCTGGATTTTGTTTACCAAGGTGGCCCACCCAAGCATAGCTCAAGGCCATTGGCAAGCTGCCTAACACGAGCGCAGTAGCCACCCTCGCTGGGCGCATGTGAAAGAAGCCAGCCATGCATGCCAGGGTTTCTGGTAGCAAAGGCAACCAACGTGACAGCACCAGAGTCCATTCTCCATAACGCTCAAACCACATTTGGCCAAGGGTTTGATCGTCAGCTTTGACAAGGTAATTCAAAGCTTTTTGGCCGAATGTTCGGCACAGCCCATAGGCAATGAATCCGGCAAGAAAAGATCCTAGGCCGCCGATCAGCCCACCTATCCATGGTCCATATATAAGCCCCAACCCCGCCATCACGGCAGTCGATGGGATGGGCAGCAATATGTCTCCTATCAGAAGGAGGCACGCCATCAGGCCGGCCCATTGACCATAGGAATGCAGCCACTCTAGAGCTTGATCGGTGGACCAATTCCATGCCTCGCCCCAGAGGAAAAAGGGCACCACCATGGCCATGGAAAGGCCGATGAAGATGAAGATCAGGCGTCTCATGCAATGGCATCAACCTGAGAAAATTCCCAAATAGATGTCTAAGATTAATCTAAAGGATCCATCCAAGGCGAGTCGGGAGCGTTTCCAAGTTGTTTTCTTAGGCCAGGTAGGTTATCCAATCACAATGTTCCGCCCTTTTTTATGCTGGTTATTGTTGCTCAGTATACACTCACATAGCCTCTTGGCGCAGGAGAAAATTGTCCGTCTATGGGAAGGTGATGCCCCTGGTGCTTTGGGCAAGGAGGATCAGGACATCCCAACCTTGACCCTTTTTCTTCCGGATGAAAGCGAAGCGACAGGCGCTGCCATGGTGATCTGTCCTGGAGGTGGTTATGGTCATCTGGCTCCCCACGAAGGCAAGGGTTATGCCGAGTGGTTGGTTAAGCAAGGCATAGCAGGCTTGGTGCTCAAATACCGACTGGGTAGCCATGGGTATCGTCATCCAGTGATGTGGCAGGATGTGTCCAGAGCGATGCGGCTCGCCAAACACCATGCCCGGGAATGGGGCATTGATGCCAATCGAATTGGGGTGATGGGCTCTTCAGCTGGCGGCCATCTAGCCTCTACCATGGTGACGCATTTTGATTCAGGGGATCCCACTTCCAGTGATCCAGTGGAGCGACACACATCACGCCCAGCGTTGGGTATTCTTTGCTACCCGGTGGTCTCACTGGGTGTCCACACCCATCAGGGATCCAAACGAAACTTACTTGGTGATAAACCTGAGTCAGCTCTTGTTTGGTCCCTGTCCAACGAATTGCAAGTCAAACCCAGCACGCCTCCATGTTTTGTCTGGCACACTTGGGAAGACACTGCGGTGCCGGTGGAGAATAGTCTCCAGTTCGCCCAAGCACTTCGCAAGGCAGGTGTCCCTTTTGACCTGCATGTGTATCAGAACGGGCGACATGGCATCGGCTTAGCCAATGGTCACGCCTGGACTCAGGACTGCCTTTTTTGGTTAAAGGAGAATGGATTCTTGTGAGACGCGGTAAACGGATTGTCACCCCATCCCCGTGTTTGGGGCCGATGACAGCATGATTGGCTTGGTATCCAACCCATGTGATGTTTTGCGTATGCGACCTCCAAGACTCATTTTCCTTTGTTGGCTCCTTTTTTTGATGGTTGGGTTGAGTCCTTTCCAGACTCAAGCCTCGCCGGATCCCTTGCGGGTCCTGTTCATGATTGGGGAGCAGGAATATGAAACTGCCCGCACCTTGCCAGAGTTCGCAAGGCAGGAGCTGACTCCCCGAGGTGTTACCTGTCACTTTGCCATCGTGGATCCCGGTGATCCGAATCATTTTCCAGGCCTCGATATGCTGGAGAATACAGATGTATGGGTGTTGAGTGTGCGACGGCGGACCCCATCTGTTAATGAACTGACCCAAATACGGCAGTTTCTGGAACGGGGTGGGGCTTTGGTGGCCCTGCGCACGGCGAGTCATGCCTTTGATCAAGAGCCCCCGGACCTGAATCATGGGCGTTGGGAACACTTCGACCAAGAAGTTCTGGGAGGTGATTATCAGGGGCACTATGGCAATAAACCGCCGGACGATCCGCCTTCCTTGATTCGACTCAATCCTGACAATCGAAAGCATCCTGTCTTGGCAGGCATGCCCCCCGTGGGATTTGTGTCAGTCGCTCACCTTTATCGAAATCGAGACATGGCACCCGATGTTCAGATTCTACTGGACGGTCGCATCGATGGTCAGTCTGCGGTTGAACCAGTGAGTTGGGTGCGTCACCTGCCTGAAGGCAACCGCGTTTTTTATACTTCATTGGGTCATCCCAATGATTTTCGCGAAACTCCGTTCCGAAGGCATCTTCTCAATGCTGTTTTCTGGGCAGGTGGCAAGCCCATCCCAAAAGCGCTGCTTCATCCTGAAGCAGAACAAAAAGAGGCAGTTCAGTCGGACTACCTAGAAGGCTGGAGCCCGATTGATCTGCCTGCAAGTTGGGAGTCCCAGTCAGTCAAATCATGGCAACAGCACGATGGCTATGCATGGTACAGAGCCTACGTACACATACCAGCTTCTTGGGCTGGAAGTCGCCTCCTGCTTACCGCAGATTCAATTGATGATGTGGATGAGGCTTTTTTCAATGGCATCAAGGTAGGAGCTAATGGCTCCATGCCTCCTCTCTACGGGGATCCTTCCAGTGATATCCGACGTCCCTTTGTGATTCATCCGGAATGGATACGCTTTGGCAGTGACAACCTGATAGCCTGGCGGGTCTATGACAAGGGAGGGCAAGGGGGAATCATTCAGGGTCCCGTCCACCTGAGCCGCCGAGATGATGCCATCGACTTACAAGGGAAATGGTTGTTCAGGACTGGGGATATGCCATCTTGGTCTAACTGGTATGAAACCCCCAAGGAAGGGGACTCGAGTCCAGAGGCTGAGGCATTTAGGATAAGGACAGGATCCGGTTTTGCAGGCCATCTTGGCATCGTCGATGCCGATTTAGGTGGCCGCCAGCGTCGTCTCCAGGAAGTCCACGATCGTTACCGTGGCAACACTAATGTCCATGCCCTCACTGAAGGTAAGGGCCTCCCCAAAACCCCTCAAGAAGCCCTCCAGAGTTTACGTCCCGCCCCGGGGCTGGGCCTGGATCTGGTCGCCCATGAACCAGCGGTCCGCCAACCCTTGTTTGTCGATTTTGATCACCTGGGGCGCATGTGGGTGGTCCATTATGTGCAGTATCCCGATCCTGCTGGCTTGGAGGTGTTGACCTGGGATAATCATTTACGGAAGGTTTTTGACGAGATCCCTCCTCCGCCACCCTACACCCTGCCTGAACATCAGAAATTCATAGGCAGGGACCGCATATCCATCCACGAAGATCTCGATGGTGATGGGTTTTATGAAACGAACAAGACCTTCCTGGAAGGTCTGAACATGCCAACATCCTTTGCTCTGGATGTGACAGGTATCTGGATCCTGCAACCTCCCTACTTGCTGTATTACCCTGATGAAGATGGAGACGATCGTCCTGATGGGCCTCCAGAAGTTCACTTATCAGGCTTCGGCCTGGAGGATACCCATTCGATCGCCAACAGCCTAAAATGGGGCCCAGATGGATGGCTCTATGGCGCTACGGGCAGTACTGTGACTGCAAGGGTTAAGATGGAGAAAGCCCCTGAACAAGACGTGATCCCTTTTTTTGGGCAGACCATTTGGCGTTACCACCCTACAAACCACCGCTTCGAACTTTTTGCTGAGGGGGGGTGGAATAATTTCGGCGTCGATTTTGACCCTGTCGGTCGCCTCTATTCTGGGACCAATGGCAACATGCAGGCAGTTTACTTTGTTCAAGGTGGCTACTATCAGAAATCTTTTGGCAAGCATGGCCCCCACACCAATCCTCATACCTACGGCCATTTTTACGGTCTCCCTGTCGAGGGTTCCTCTGTGCGCCTAGTCCATCAATGGATCCTCTACCAAAGTGGTGCGATACCGGCTCTCGAAGGTTTGCTTGTGGGGGGCAATTCACTGGCAAATAGCGTGCATGCGCTCAAGGTCACACCGCGAGGTAGCAGTTTTGAAACCCACGAAGTGGCCTTGCCTGTTGAGACCGAAGATCGGTGGTTCCGTCCTGTGCATGCGACTATAGGCCCAGACGGCGCCATTTACCTGGCTGATTGGTATGACGCACGTATCACCCATGTGGATCCAAGGGATAATTGGGACCGCGAGCGAGGCAGGATTTACCGATTACGGGATGCCACCCAGGGTCCTTCCAAATTTCAGCCCATGAACCCTGATCAAGTGGATGATTTGATTGAGAGGCTGGGCGATGAAAACCAATGGGTCAGGGCCACGGCAAGGCGCTTGCTAGGACGGGATCCCACTGCTTCGACCCTAATACGACTGCAACAACTCATATTGAATGCTCAGCCCCCGCAATCACTGGAAGCGCTGTGGACCTTGGCCCGGGCTGAGGTGCTGCAGGAATCCACACTTAGAGCCATCCTAGTGCATCCCGATGCCCATATGCGGCGTTGGGCTGTCAGGTTGATGACTGATCCAGCATCGGCACTTGAGAGTGAAAGCTTTCGAGGCTTGCTGAATTTGGCCAAGCAGGAAAAAAACCCTGAAGTGCTTTCTCAACTGGCATCAAGCTCTGGCCGTCTGCCGTCGGATCAAGGGTATCCATTGACTTTTGCCCTGGCCGAGCGTGCTGAGATGTTTGAGGACCGTTATTACCCTCAGCAACTTTGGTGGGCATTGGAAAGCCATTTGACGGCTGATCCAGCAGGCGTGCTGGAATGGTTTCAGGGAGATTCATCCTGGCAACAGGTGATCCTGCGAGAGCATTTGCTTGAGCGGGTTGCAAGACGACTCACCGCCTCTAGGGATGACCAGGGTCTTGATGTGCTCAGCAAACTGTTGGTTCATGCTCCCGATGAAGGTGCCGCGTCCAAGCTGGTCTCTGGTATGGAAAAGGCGTTGGAAGGAACACGCTCTGAATCCATACCTTCTTTTTTGGACCAAGCTCTCCTTGGTGTGATCAGCCGCTTTCCTGATCATGATCAGTGGGTGGGGTTTAGCATGCGCGTTGGTAGCATTTCGGCACTGGAGCAGGGTAGGGCATGGATGAGAGATCCCAAGCTCGATGATCAGAGAAGGATTGCCATGATAAGTCTTTTGGCTGAATTGAAAGACCCTCAATCCTTGAATGACCTCATGGAGTTGGCGGTGGGATCGCCGACCAATCCAGCCTTACGAGTGAGTGCCTTGAATGCGCTGAAACGCTATGATCATCCACATATACCCAAGGACTTGCTCCGCTTGTGGGCTACTTTACCTGTCGCTTCGAAACCTGCGGCCGCCAACTTGCTTTTCAGTCGAGCTAGTTGGACAGAGATGATGCTTGAAGCCATTGAAAATGGGTTGCTGCCCAAAGAGGATGTTCCTTACGACCTATTGGTTCGGCTCGTGGATCACGGTCCGAGCCCTCTGCAGGCTCAAGTGCGTGCCATATGGGGGCGAATCAGGCAGCCGGAGGCAACAAAAATCAAGCGTATTCGCGAGGTGGAACAAATCGTGGCAACGTTTTCTGGTGATCCATCGGTTGGAGAAGGTCTTTTTCTCCAAACCTGCTCAGCTTGTCACCGTTTTCAAGGTCAAGGGGGGCGTGTGGGGCCCGAATTGACAGGTTATGATCGGCGCAATCTTGAGTTCCTTCTACCAGCTATTATCGATCCCAGTTTGGCACTCAGGGAAGAATATGAGCTGGCGACCATCACCATGCGGCCTGAGACCATCGGTGGGGAGGGAGCCGTGCTCAGTGGTTTTGTGACTGAAATCCTAGGGGATACTTTGACGCTTAAGGATCTGGTAGGGCAGAACACTGTGATCCGTCTTGATGACATTGCTTCCAGGGAGCATAGTGCCACCTCCATTATGCCGGAGGGCTTATTGGATGGGATGAGTGATCAGCAAGTGGCCGATTTGATGGCCTACCTTCAAGCTAACTGATCCTTGGAATTTATTTGCTGGCTACGGTTAGCGACCTAGCCCGGCATCTGTCGCATGCACTTGGCACAGCTTAGACTCAGGGATTTCAGGAATTACCAGCGACTGGACCTACGGTTTGGATCTGGTTTTCATTTGCTGCTTGGAAACAATGCGCAGGGCAAGACCAATGTGCTTGAATCCGTTTACCTCTTGGCCACTCTGCGTTCTTTTCGGGGGGTAGGGCCTGCCCAGATGATCCGTCATGGTTCACCTGGTTTTTTTGTTGGGGCTGAAGTGGTGGGGCATCACGGCTGCCTCATACGCTATTATTGGTCCATGAAAGAGCGTCGCTTGAGTGTGGATCAGGAACCAGTGCGGCGGCTGAGCGATTACCTTGGATTGGTGCGTGCGGTGGTGTTTTGCACCGAGGATTTACAGCTTATCAAGGGTTCTCCGCGCTTTCGAAGACGCTTCATGGATTTGCTGCTCGCTCAGACTGAGCCTGCCTACCTGCATGCCTTACAGCAATATGTGAAAGTGCTTCGATCCCGTAATGCGCTGCTCAAGGCTCCGCGATGGGATCAGGCAACCCTTGAGGCTTACACCCATTCCCTCCTGAATTACGGCAATCAGATCATGGAGGCGCGGTATCGTCTGGTTCCAAAATTATTGCCCCTTGCTCAACAAGCCTACCGTAGGATTTCGGGCGACGATGAAGGCCTTGAATGTGCTTATGCTCCGGCAGTTCGAGAGGACTTTCAGCAGGAGCTTGCTCGCCTGGCAAGTCGGGAACGACAATTCAAGACAACCCTTCTGGGCCCCCATCGTGACGAGCTTCAATGGTCTCTTAAGGGACGATCAGTGAGTGAATTCGGCAGTGAAGGACAAAAGCGAAGCGTGGTGATTGCCATGAAGATGGCTCAAGCTGAACTCCTGACTCAGCATGCAGGCACGCCACCAATCCTGCTGATTGATGATGTCATGGGAGAGTTGGACCAAAAGCGCCGCAGTGGTTTGCTTCCTCTGCTGGATCGATCTCATCATGCTGGTGGACAAGTCTTCATGACGTGTACTGAGGAAAATTGGCCACGTGAATTGGGGCGGCGCCTGAACCGCTGGATCGTGCGCGAGGGAACAGTGAACCCATCCTCACCCCACTAAGAGCCTTTAGGGTTGCCTGCTGAACAAGTTTCTGGAATAGATTCCAGTATGCCTTCCCCGTCAGCCTTCACCCCTCAAGGTGCCTCCGTGCGTGAGGGTCGCGCTTTCACATTGATCGAGCTGCTGGTTGTCATCGCCATCATAGCCATCCTTGCAGGGATGTTGCTTCCTGCTTTGAGTAAGGCAAAGCAAAAGGGCCAACGTATTGCTTGCCTGAATAACCTCAGGCAGATCGGGCTTTTCATGCAGCTCTACACCGATGACAACCAAGATACCTTTCCCCCTCATCGCAACAATGGCATGACTTCTACCACGCAGGTGTTGGACAATTGGTGGGGTACAACCATTATCCCTGAAGCCAATCTGACCAACCTCTTTCATTGTCATTCCCTCAAGGCACGCCGACTTGATCTCAATGTGAAATGGGAATGGGGATTTGACGCTCACCGCGTGGGCTACGGTTACAACGCCTTTTTTCTAGGGATCCATCCTTATGGAGGGGGGACGGTGAAAATCAATGGCATCGATGTCTCCTCCAAGCCGAACTTCAAGCGTGCCAATGTTCGCAGCCCCTCAAACAATCTGGTGGTTGGAGATTCCATGCCAAAGCCCGATGGGGCTTGGAGTAGCAGTCTGTGGTGGCCTACCTCCGGATTCGGTCAAGGAGACGCTCTAGAGGGAATTGATCCAAACCGGCATGAAGGTGGAGGGAATGTGATGTTCAATGATGGGCATGCTGAGTTTCGCAAAAATGAGCAGATCAATCCACCCAGTGATCCAGCCCGTTCAGGCACCGATGTGAATCTGGAATTTTGGGATCCCATGCAGCGCAAAGCTGGTTTCATGTGATCTGGAGCGCACACTTTGGCGGGACAATGTGCCGTCAATCCGGTTGTCTCACATGGGGCTGCAACCAAGCGCTGCTGAGGCTGTTGGGCTGATTTTCACCAGAAATCCTATACACCATCTACGTGGGTTGATAACAG
>JALRAZ010000237.1 GCA_023257935.1 Verrucomicrobiota bacterium | reverse complement strand
GGCTGGAAGTGGGTAGCAAACCCGAATTATTTGCTGCGATGTCCCTTCAGGACGATAAGGATAGTCTTGTGATTTGTAATGGCTACAAGGACAGTGGATTCATCCACATGGCACTGATGGGCATCAAACTCAACAAGCGGGTGATTCTCGTGGTTGAAAAGATGGAGGAGTTACGCCAGATCATTGCTGTATCACGAACCGTTGGGGTGGAACCCATGATCGGTATCCGTGCTCGCCTCCTGAGCAAGGGAGCTGGCAAGTGGGCACAGAGTGCCGGGGAAAATGCGAAGTTTGGTTTGAGCACCAGTGAGTTGGTTGCTGCCACTCAATTACTCAGGCAGGAAAAGCTTGAGCACTGTTTCAAGTTGTTACACTTCCATATCGGCTCACAAGTGCCAGACATCCTGACATTCAAGAAAGCCACTCAGGAGGCTGCTCGCCTCTACGCAAAGTTATACAAAATGGGCTTTCACATTGAGACGGTCGATGTGGGTGGGGGCCTGGGGGTCGATTATGATGGCAGTCGAACCGCATTTGAAAGTTCGACTAATTACACTTTGCAGGAATATGCCAATGATATTGTTCATTACATGGGGCATGTGTGCGATGCTGAGGACGTCCCCCATCCTGAAATTACCAGTGAGAGTGGGCGAGCGATTGTGGCCCATCACAGCGTCCTCATCGTGGAAGTGGTGGGGTCCATTCAGAAGGGAACTCCGGCAAGTCATTTATCCTATGGGGAAAAGGAGCATGATTTGGTCCAAGAGCTTGTGGACATTCGAGACAACCTGGATGGCCTAAACAAGCTGGAGGCTTACCACGATGCAGTTGAGCGAAAAGACGATGCCCACAACATGTTCACCCTGGGTATGCTTGAGCTCGAGGACAAGGCAAAGATCGAAACCCTTTTCTGGGAAATTGGGCGAGGCGTCCTGGAAAGTTATCGTGGCAAAGCCTATGTGCCAGAAGACATCCGTCAACTGAAGGATCAGCTCGGTGACCAATACCTTTGTAATTTTAGTGTGTTTCAGTCATTGCTTGATCATTGGGCTCTGGATCAGCTCTTTCCGATTATGCCCATCCACCGACTTGAGGTGCCCCCTTCTCGTGAGGGAACCTTGGTCGATATCACCTGTGATTCTGATGGCAAGGTAGATCAATTCATTGATTTCGAGGATTCTCGCAATACCCTTCCGCTGCATGAGGTGCCAACCGATGAACATGGCAAGTTGCTCCACGATTATTACTTGGGATTTTTTCTCATGGGCGCCTACCAAGACATCATGGGGGACCTCCACAATCTTTTTGGCCGAGTCAATGAAGTCCACGTCTTCCTCGATCCCGATGAGCCCTGTGGTTACTACGTCGAGGAAATCATCCAGGGAACAACCGTTGGGGCTGCACTGGCTTCAGTGCAGTATGATCAGCACGAACTAAAGCGACGCATGAAGCGTCAGGTTGATCGCGCCATCAAGGCCGATCTGATGAAACCCACTGAGGGCATGCGGCTGTTGAGGGATTATGATGCGGGTCTTTCTGGCTATACCTATCTGAGCGCTTAGGCATGGGATCCGATTCAAGTCCAGAGCAAATACGGGAAGAAGGACTTTCGCACGCACTGGTTGGCTTGCTTCGTGGGCTTTCATCGGTTTTCTGGGGGCTTCCATTGATCCTTCTGACCGAAGCCCAGTCCGATTTTTATAACAAAGGGCGATGGATTGCTTTACTTGCTTCATGGGTTGCCAATGGCTTAGTGCTCAACGGCCTTTTGCATCTTCAAGGCTTTCATCAGCAGGAGCGGATTTGGCGGCGAGCACTTGAGCGAACCTTATTGCTCGGTATCATTCATGTTGGGCTGACTCCGTTTCTTTTTTTCTGGCAGGATTATCCCCGTGAGCCGTTCTTTGCCATGAGTGTGCGATTACTCTTTTTTTGTGGCATGCTCTATCTTTATCAACTCAATCACTTGATCAGGCGCCTTGCCTGCATGATTCCCGACGAAACCTTGAGACAGGATACCGAACTTTTTGCAGGATTGAATAGACGTATCCTGAGCCTACTCATGACCCTGGTCCTTGTTTATTGGCTGGTTGGGTATTTGGCCTCGCTACCAGGTTCGCTATTCCTCCTGATTCGCATGATAGATCACTTGCTTCCTATCGTCGTGATCATGCTGGTTGTCATGCCTGTAGCCATGACCATGACCATGGTGTGGAAGCTCAAGGAATCTGTGCTGAATATGATCCGGCTCAAGGCCTCAGGCTCTAGTGACTGATCGACTAAGTGGCTTGATGCGTAATTCCAATAATTGTCACTCGGGAACCTGTGGCATTCCCTCAATTTTCGAGTTGAGCAAATGCCAGCCTCATACATTTTTTTCTTCTGATTTCAAGGATGAAAACAGTACAACTAAATTATCAATTATCTCAATTTTAACATTTAATCTTAATTTATAAAAATTTAGTTTTTCAGCGAAATCTTTAACAAGCTCTTCATCTATAATAATTAGATACTCATTGTTTTTTTTAGTTATAAAAAAATGGCTATTTATTTTTCCTTGAGGAGTAAGAAGACAAGAGTAGATAGAATCTTTTTTATCA
>JALRAZ010000152.1 GCA_023257935.1 Verrucomicrobiota bacterium | reverse complement strand
TCGGCAGCCGTGATCAGCCTGGACCATCGGCCTGTGTCACCATGCTGTCGAAATTTAAACGGACTGCCCACACACACGTGTGGGAAGCTTAGCCTGCCCTGTAGTTCACCACGTACCGAAGGCAATCCTGGCAACGGCTTGCCATGCCATCGGTTCAGGATGGGTTTATGCTCAAAAGCATCCATTTGGGAGACGCCACCCTGCATGAATAGAAAAATGCAGTGCTTGGCCTGACCAGCGAGATGCGGCCTTCTTGGCGACAACGGGCCGGCTGCGGCCTTCAGGTCAAGGGTGGATTGATCAGCTAGCAAACCCGCCAAACCGAGGGCACCAATGCCATTCCATGTGTGATGTAGAAAATGTCGGCGATGCATCATTGTTTTTTCGAAGGGTCAGTCAATGTAGACAAATTCATTGAGGTTCATCAGGATCCTTGCCAAGCGAACCATGCCAGCCTCAGTCCGTGCCAGTGGAATCAGCATTCTCTGCTCGTCTTTGTCAGGTCGGCGCGAAAGGGCGATGAGGAAGGCATGGTCGATACGACGCTCCGCTTCATTGCCTGCTTCATGAATTACTCGATTGGCAAAATGGGGAGCTTCATCTTCCACCAATTGGCCGTTATACATTTCTAGAGCCTGCAGCGGGGTGACCGACTGAGATCTTCTGGGCATGCTATCTTCGCACACCAACCCATCGAATGATTGCAGGAAGGGCATGGTGAGAGTGCGCTGTTGATAAATGTACAGGCTCCGTTTGCGTGCCTCTGGGCCCTGGCTCGTTGCCCATTTGCTTTTGGAATACTTCACCCTCTCTTCAATCCCGTCAGGCAAGCTAGGGAAGATCGGCAAACCATAACGCTCTGGATTGAGGCGACCACTGACACTGAGAACTTGGTCTCTAATCGCTTCAGCCTCCAGCCTTCGTCGGTTGAAATGGCTCAACCATACATTGTCTGGGTCATCGATGCTTGCCTGAGGGTTGATGGGGGTCGAGCCCTGACGGTAGGTTGAAGAGAGGACCATTAGTCGATGCATGGCTTTAAGGCTCCATCCTTCCTCGATGAAGCGCAGGGCTAACCAATCCAGTAGTTTTTCATGGGAAGGACCTCCGCTCAGTGCACCAAAGTCACTGGGTGTGCGGACCAGGCCACGTCCAAAATGATGCATCCAGATCCGATTGACCATGACCCTTGCCGTCAACGGATTATTGGGGGATGCAATCCAGTTTGCCAGAGCCATTCTGCGGCTCCGAGTGGGCCACCGTTTGAAGGGGTCCAACCGGATAGTTGCTGGCTCTGTGTTGCCGGTGATGCAGCTTAGGAAACCCGCCTGAACTGGCTCGCCTGGGTGGTCATGCTCTCCGCGGATCATGACATGGGTTACCGGAACACCTGGTTCGTAAGGGGGCCCAAAGGAATGCCTCAAGGACATGGCCCGAGGTTCAAGCCGTCGCAGCTGCTGGGTAGCAAACCGGTTGAGATGCTTTAATTCGTAGTATTGGGTACGTTCTTCTGCGGTGAGATTAGGCGGATTTTGCTGGTCAATCCAGGATTCAAGGAATGCCTCATCAGGCATCTCGGATTGGGTATCCGGAGATTGATTTCGCATCCGGGTAGCAAATTTTTTTCGTAATGTATCAAAGCTTTTCTGTTGAAGCTGAATTTCCTCACGACGTGATGTGGCCCATGACTCCTCGCCCGTGCGATAAAAGGCTGCAGGCAATGAACCGCCAATCTGGTAGGCATCCCCCCTTTCAGGGGGCATGAGCTGAACCGTGTTGAAGAAGGCCTTCATACGATAGAAATCCCGAGTGGGTATCTGGTCGTATTTGTGATCATGACACTTGGCGCATCCGACCGTCAGTCCAAGAAACACCGAGCTGACTGTTGAGGTCATCTCGCTGAGCAATTCATGACGGGTTTCATCGCCACGTGGTTCGGTGAAAGGAGCAAGCCTGAGAAAGGTCATCGCCACATTTTTCTCCGGTTCCACTTCGGGGAGTTCACCAGCCCCCATAATCTCCGCAAACTCGTCGCCCGCAATTTGCTCGCGGATGAACAAATCGTAGGGTTTGTCGTTATTGAAGGCATCAATGACGTAATCCCGATAGCGCCATGCGTGGGGCAAATCCGGGTCCCCCTCATAACCAGCCGTATCGGCATAGCGAGCTAGATCAAGCCAGAACTTGGCCCATCGCTCACCATGGCGTGGGTCATCCAGCAAGCGATCCACCCATTGGGCGTAAGCTTCTGGGCGTTTGTCTTGGAGGAAGGCTTTAACCTCTTCCGGGCTGGGGGGTAAACCTATCAGATCAAAAAATAGGCGCCTGATGAGCACGCGACGCTCTGCCGATTCAGTGAGTTGCCAACCCTTTTTTTCTAAAGCTTGTAGGATGAACCGATCGATCTCGTTGGTGACCCGACCCTGATGAACCACTTCTGGCAGCACTGGCTTGGTTGGAGGCGTGAATGGCCAATTTGTTTGAGCAAAAAGATTCCCTTGCCACAGCAGGATCATCATCAAAAGGCTAGGATTAAGACCAAGCTGATTCCTATTAAGGGCCCCCCAACAGAGAACAAGACTGTCGACACATCGTGACATGGTTTGGGATAAAAAGGATTCTGCAGTCACTTTCTATGGGGATCAAGGTTCAACCTGACCCAAGATGGATGTTCTGGCCAAAAGGTTTGCTTTGTCTCTGTTAGTCGCTTGACCTCAGTGCACATGCGCTTTAAACATCGAAGGTGTCTAACACCCTAATCACGCGAAGTAGGCACAGTATTGTTATGCCAAGATTTGATCACACCGCTGGTCGGTTGAATAGGGCCTTAGGTTTCCTCTTTGGCGTCTTCGCGATGTCAATGAGCACCTCCCATGCTCAGGAATCACAGACATCCTCAATCCTCGAAACTTGGCAGGATGCCTATCAGCAGGTCACTGCGGTGGATGCGTCGGTCACTGGCCTGCACACGCGTCGCAGTCAGGATTGGGGCGGGGCTTACACCTTTGGCCTGGACCACTATGCACGTCTGTCCAATGACATCAAGGACCTGGCAACCATCAACCTGCAGTTATACCTGACTCGTTTTGAAGATCATCCCATGCCTCCAGGATTTGCCGATGGCCCGACAGACTGGGAGTTTACGCCTCGCATCAACACGATCAACTGGCATGTATCGGGGGATGGGCGTTTCAATATCAAGGTCGGACATTATGAAATGCCCTATGGCATTGAGCATACTATCAATAGCAACGGCACCTTGAGGCAGTTCACCACGGGCCCAAACCTTGGGACCAAGGTGGATTGGGGGGTCACCCTCAATGGAACGCTCCCTAAATTTCTTTACGAAGTGGGCGTGGGTCGAGGATCGGGGATGGATTTCAAATCGGATGGCAACCCTCACCTGTTGGTGGGTCGTATTGGTTCACCTGTCAACACCCAGAATTTTTGGGGGACTGGGCAAACAGCCTATGGCTTATCTTTTTTTCAGGGAGATCTCCTTCGGCCCAACGGAACCCATCAGCAACGTTGGCGGGTTGGGCTGGATGGCCAACATTACCTCGGCCCAGTTGGACTACTTGGTGAGGTTTCTGCGGGACAGACCGAGGGGCGGGATCAAGTCAATGGCCTGGTAGAGGTCAACTTGACCAACCCGAGTGAATCACTCCTTCTTTACAGCCAATACCGATGGCAATATCAGGATCTGGCCTCTGGCTGGGCCGATGGCAGTAGCCTAGCCATAGGTGTCCGTTATGCGCCTTCCTATCGCTGGGCGTTGAGTACCCAGTTCAGTCAACCTCTCAGGGACATGGTCCCTGCACCCGACAACTACGTGTTCGCCCTGCAAGCTCGATTCAGATACTGATTCAAAAAATGAAACAAATGATGATGAAAACCTTGAGTGGGTCGATCCTTGCCCTGATCCTCTTAGGAGGCCTCCTACCAAACAGGCTTGTGGCCCAGCCAGCTTATTGCGCGATCAGAGAGCCCTACGCAGCGGTGGATACCTTATTCCCTGAGGTTCCCCAACACCAATTTCGTAGTAAGATTGTCAAATACACCAAAGAATCGACTCAAAGACTCAGGGATGACTACCAGCTTCGATTTGATGCGCGGGAGTTTGGCTTTCACTGGTTGTATCCGGTTCAGGATGAGCAGGGGCGATTTGTCGGCCTTGCCCACGCCCGCGTTGAGCAAGAGCATTTGCGCACTACCGAGGTGGTGGTGGCTACTGATGCTTCGCTGCGCATGAAAGATTATTTCTTCCAGCGATGCAGTAGCCCCTATCAGGACCTGCTCGAAAAACCTGAGGTTAAGGAAGCTCTCAAGGGTAAAACCTCTGCTGAACTGGCTGCCCTGATTCAGCCTGACGGACTTACCGACCTGATTGAAAGGCTCCGGTTGCCAAGCCAATCCAAGCCGCTGATGAAAGCCCTGCTAGCTGCCAGCATCAAAACCCTTGCCTGGGTAGAGACCCAGGATGACATACCGTTTCTTGACAGCCATTCCAAGTAATCGCAGCTTGTTAACCACATCGACCAGACATCCATCTAGGCTCTCTGGTCGGGCCATGCTGTGAAAATAAGAACCTACCTTCTGATACTAGTCGTCCTGGCAGGGGTTTCAGGGTTTTTATTGAGTTTTGCGCAGCAGCTGACTGGGGCTCGTAGGCAGTCGGTGCAAGACTCGGTCTTCAGGGCAACGCAATTTAATGAGCAGGTCGAACTGCTCAACAACAGCGTCGAAACCCTCAACCTCAACCTGGTGGAAGTGTTTGTTTATAATCGTCCGGTACTAAACGGTTATCGAAAAAACATTACGGCAATCCAGGAGCAGCTTGAAAAACTGGCTGAGGCCGCTCAGGCGTTTTCAGGTCTCCGCAGTGATGAAGTACCACCAAGCTCTTACATTGGGTCCCTGATTGTGCAGCTTACCGATTTAGATCGTCTGCTCGAGCAGGCAGAGAACCTGAAGGATCAAGAACCTGAGCTTAAGCTGCCTCAAGGGATGCTTCTTGCTGATCTTCTGGATAACCTGCAAACCGTTGTCGGGGATCAAAGCCAATTTTATAAGGAAGTTGAAATGGCTTTCAAATCCCATCAGACCGACTCTCCTAATGAAGTTAGGCTTAAGGATGTAAGTCAAATAATTAACAAGATCATCGATAAAGAGGCTGAGGCCCAAGGTCTCCTCAATGCGATTATGATTCAGGTCCCCAGGAAGCATCCCCTTGGGGAGAAGTATGATTCGCTCATTGAATCGACCAATGAGAATGTGTCCTCCCTTGAGGAATGGTCCAGTCGCTCGCTAAAACAAGCCGAACTCAAGGCCCTGCAAACTGATCAGACCAATCGTCGCCTGCTGACCTGGACCTCAGTTGCTTTTGTTATCCTGCTTTTCTTCGGTTTCTGGTGGGGAGCACGACGGATTTCCAGTCCTTTGCTTCAGCTTTCAGAGGCAGCTGAAAAGGCGGTTCAATCGGGTGAACCTTATCAGGTCCAGCCTGCTGGTGCTCTGGAAATCCAGAATTTGAATCACTCCCTGGTTCACCTGACTCATTCTCTAGAGGATTTGGTTGAGACGCGTAATCGGCAATTGGTGGTAGCTGAGGCCGAGATGCGCAAGCTCTCCCATGTGGCATCGCGTATCTCTGATGGCGTGATCATCACCAACAAGGACGGTTTGGTAGACTGGGTGAATGAGGGGTTTATCCGTCAGTCAGGTTACCAACTTAAGGAGATAAAAGGTCATAAGCCAGGTCTTTTACTCCAGGGAGCTAGAACAGATCCTTCCACCATTGCTCGCATGCATGAACGGCTCCAAGCTGGTGAGGGCTTCATTGTTCAGTTGGTGAACTACACCAAGCAACAGGAGCCCTATTGGGTTCAATTGGAGGTACAGCCTGTCTACGATCGAGATCACCAGCTTAGTAATTATATTGGGGTGGCTCGCAACATCACTCGCGACAAACAGGAATTAAGGGATCAGCGTCTAGAAACTATCGGTAATGTCGCCAGCGGCTTGGCTCACGATCTGAACAACATCTTGGCGCCTATCACCCTCTCCATCGAGATGCTCAAGGAGACTTATCCGGAGTCGGATGAAATGGTCGATACCATCGAGCAGTGTGCCACAAGAGCCTCATTCATGGTCCAGCAGCTCCTCAATTACGTCAAAGGGCAAGCTGGGGCATTGTCGATATTTGACCTCAGCGAAGTACTCAATGAGACATTAGATTTGTTGCGTTTTACTTTACCCAAGCGTGTTTCCCTTCAATACGAACCGCTTCCCACCCCAACTCAAATCCATGGTGATAGTACGCAAGTCCAGCAACTGCTTATCAACCTTGCTGTGAATGCGAGAGATGCCATGCCAGATGGAGGCAAACTCAGCCTGTCTGCGCGGGAGGTCGAGCTTTCTTCTGAAGATTTCAAGGAGATGATCCTCTGTTCTGAAAAAGCTAAGCCTGGGCGCTACGGCTTAATCAGTTTGGCTGATGAAGGCACCGGCATAGAACCCAGTCATGTAGAGCGCATTTTTGAACCATTCTTCACAACCAAATCACCCGAGGAGGGCACTGGCCTCGGGCTGGCAGCAGTCGCAGGCATTATCAAAGGACACAATGGTTTGATACATGTTGACTCCCAGCTTGGAGAAGGAACCACGTTCATGATTTATCTGCCCATTGCAGCCGATCAGGGAGAAGTCAACGATACTTCTGCGGCCTGATAAATGATCGTGTTTAGCTCAGTGCTCGCCCAGCTGAAGAGGTTGGTAGATTCGGAATTGATGTCGCAACCTGATCCTCAAAGGTGATTCAAGGGCAGGCTGCGCGAGGAAGAGTGCCTCGCTTACCCATCTTCCGATGACCATTTATCGCGCCTACCTCAAGGCGTTATCGAAAGATTTTTTGGGCAAAGTGATAGAGATTGTTCCTCCAGTGGGTGGCGTCGTGGGCATGATGATCCACATTCCAAAGATGAGGTATGCCATGCTCTTTGAGATAAGCGTGCACGCCTTGGCTGATGCGTATCAATCCATCTTGATCGCCACACGAAAGGTAGAGGAGCCGGATGGACCTTTTAGCTTCCTCCACATCCTGGATCAATGCCTCTGGGGCATAGGTATTAGGAGCTGAGGAAAAGCCACCAATCCAGGCAAAGGTTTCCAAGTGCCCCAGTCCGAAATTGAGTGATTGGCCACCTCCCATGGACAGTCCGGCCAGAGCACGTTCTTCACGTCCCTGATGGACGGCATAGCGGGCCTGGATCGTAGGGATGACGTCTTCGAGGAGATCCTTTTCAAATGCAGCAAAGGCTGGAGCACTGGCAAAGACATTGCCCTCGGCTCGATCGTTTTTCTGAGCACGACCGTTGGGCATCACCACGATCATGGGCTGGGCCTTACCATCGGCAATCAAGTTGTCAAAGAGGTGATCAATGGTGGCAAAGCGGTGCCATTCGGTCTCATCACCACCGATACCATGCAGGAGGTAGAGGACTGGGTAACGCTGGTTTGGATCATAACCTGGAGGCGTGTAAACATGCATCTTCCGATCGTTGCCCACACTTTTGGAGCTGTAGGTGATCATCTCTAGTTTACCGTGGGGGATACCCTCGCGTGGCTCATGAATTGTAGATGAAGGCTCCTCCAAGATTTGCTTGTCATCGGGTCCGAGGGTAATGGGCCCACCGAATCCTCCACGACCTCCTCGACGTGGAGGGACTGCATCCGTGGGTGCTTCAGCGCTGGCCGGTTCACGCCTGGCGATCAGCTCCTCGGTCGCAAAGTCCCCGACATGCCTGGTGAATCGGATTTCATCCCCATCTGACTTGCCCTGATAGCGGATGGCAATGGCGTTGCCCTGAAATTGGAAGGATTCGCTAAAACTTACTTCCTGCCCAATCACTTTTCCCTCCTCTATGGCATGGGTCTGTTTGGCTCCATTGACCTCCGAGTGAGCTATGCCTGTCAGTTTTTGGCCCTCCTGATTGAAGGTGTAGGTGTAATCCTGCTTGCCAATCTGCGTATCAAAGGAAGCCTTCCAGGTGCCAGTCAGATCGGCCGCAAGCAGGCTATGCATGGTCATAGAACCTATATAAAGCGAAAATAGAAAACGCATAAGATGAATAAAAAATATGTAAGTATCTAAATATGAATGAATTGAACCAAAAGATAAAGCATCTTTTTGCAGTCGGATAGCTAGTCTGTGAGCCTGGTTAAAGCCTGCCTGGATTAGGGTCGTGACAAGTCTACAAGTGCGTTGAGAAAAATGCTCATATGCCGTAGTTGATTGAGGTGATCCTGGCCAGTTGAACCACCAAAGTCCAAAGCCATGAATTGTGCCTTGCGGGCTCGCCGCCATTCGATCATTCCTGGCATCCATTCAACAGCCTCTTCAGACCAGTTGAGTTGAAGTTGTTCACCTAAGTAGGCAGCGGTCTCAGCGGTGGAGGCATAATCTGGGGTGACCAGCCGGGTGTGGGTCAGTAGCATCCTCTTCTTCCCAGTCATAGCCAACCTGGCAAAGGCCACAAAAGGAGCCATCTGTTGGGGATTGACTGATCGAAGGCTTGGGTCACCAACCCATCCTGCATAAAGGGAATCAATCATCACTAGGGTGTCGATATCGTCGATGGCCTTGCTTTGCTTGAGCAGCTCACGAACCCCTCCGAAACCTGCACTGAAGGAGCTCAAGATGCATGCTTCCACCGCAAGAGATTCCTGCTTCAAGTTCGATTGTAGCGCCTGAATCACTTCCTGGACCAATTGTCCCCACTTGGCAGGATCCCTGAAATGCTTGGAGTAGACACTGGAGAGCCCCGGTAAATTGACAGTGACCCAAGGCATATCTTTTCGGTAGGCGAGGACATTGCGCTCAACCGTCTCAGTAGCTCCATGCAAGTGGATAAGCAAATCCAGTTTACCCCGGTGAATCTGCAGGCCAGCAGGAATGTGAAGCGTGCCTGCCTCAAGGGGTATTTGGGAGGTATCTCCGGCAAAGCCTGTCAACCTCATCCAGATGGTGAGGCAACCCAGCCAGTTCCAAAGGCGCGATGGTTTTGCTAAACCTAGAGGGAAGGAAGTCTTCGCGGGCTTGAGCCATTTTTTCTGTGATCCCAGATTCATGGGTCAACAAGGCGATAATAGGCTGCCTCACCCAGTAGGGCCTGCCGCGATTCACCCTGGCCACTGGTACCGGGGATGTCTCGCCAGATGGGGTCAGCTAAATTCGCTTTGGCTTGAAGGACTCTGCCTGCCTTGGCCTCCCATTGGATCAGGAGACTGCCCTCTGAAAGAGAGACCGAGGTGATACGCAGTGTGTTCAATGGTTTCTGAATGACTTCGAGCAGGGCTGAAGCGCTTTCCACTTGAGCACCGCTGCCATCGGTCACCACAACCTGGTAGGATCCAGCGTCGGCCACCTGAACGTTTTCTATGATGAATCGCTGATTGCGAGCCCCGGGAATATTGAACCCTTGGTAGCGCCATTGGTAACTCAAGGGAGGAATGCCCTCAGCTTCAACTTGAAGCACGACCTGGTTGCCCGCCTGAACGCTCTGGGTCTGAGGTGAGAGGACAATTGCAGGTCCTTGGACAATCCGAATCTGGGCGACTTCACTGGTCACACTCCCAGCCTGGTTGCTGACCACAACCTGATAGTCGCCACTGTCCTCTAACTGTGCCTCATCCAGAACAAAGATGGCTTGAGAAGCCCCAGGTATATTGAAGCCGTTATACTGCCAGCGGTAACTTAGGCTCCCTTCACCGCTGGCCTGAACCGTCAGTTCCACGCGTGATCCAGGACGTCCTGATTGGGAGGCCGGATGCAGACTGATCACTGGAGGGCTGGCGATTTGGATCGGCTGAACCGTGACCACTGCCGAGGTGCTGATCACCGTGCCACCCGGATTGGTGACCACGACCCGATACTGTCCTGCTTCAGCAATTGAAACCGATGGTAACTCTAGAGAGGCCGTGTTCTGACCAGGTAAAGGTGTCTGATTGAATTGCCACTGGTAGGTGAGCTCCCCACTACCGGTAGCGGTGACTGAAAGCTTGAGTGGTGCCCCTGCCTGCAGGTCGACCCCGGAGGGTTGTGTGACGATTATCGGAGGGCTGTGAACGGTCAACGTAGCGGTGACACTGGTTGTTACCCCTCCCTCATTGCTCACCAACACGCGGTAGCTACCACTATCAAGGGCGCTAGTCAGAGAAAGAACGAGGCTTGATGCCTGGGCCCCGGGTAGATCTTCCCCGTTATGCTGCCATTGATAGCTGAGCTTGCCTTCCCCGCTGGCTTTGACCGAAAAGGAGATGGCTTCTCCTTCCTTGATGGCCACTGATTGAGGCTGCTCCTGGATGGTCGGTGGGTCGGGTAGGGGAAGGGAGCCAGGAGGTGCCAGAGGTGTGTTGAAGTCGACCCAGGCAAAATAGAAATCACTGTCCTCAGTCGGGAAGGTGCTCGCATCCTGATGGTATCGCGATTCAATCGTGAACACGCCTGAAGTGGTCTCTTCATAGGAGAAAAAATCTCTTGAAGCTGCCTCGCTTTCGCGGCCATTGATCCGGTGTCGCCCCGTCGCCTGTAGGAGTAGCATGCCATCGCGTCCGGTTTTTTGGGGTATACGTAGTTCGTATCGTCCAAGCCCCAGGCGCTTCATGGCATAGTTTCCCTTACCTTGAAGGATAGCACCATCGGTGCCACGCACATGCCCCCCTATGAGGCGATCGGCTTGGTAGGGAATGTAGACGAATGCAAAGTCAAGATTAGCCTCTTCCTGGTACAGTGGGTCTGCTTCGATGTCCATTCTGCCCCAAATATCCCAGCCATCTCCATCAGGTCGGGGTGCAGGCGCAATGAGCATGCCTCGGGTGAAAGTGGATCCGACCGAAGTGGTAAAGAGCATCCCATCATTCAGCGAGTGGACTCCTGGAAGGGTGAAATGCCCTGGTACCGCCCAGGTCGCAAAGGCCCGGGTCCATCGCAGCATCCCACTCATATCATCAGGAAGATCTGAGCTGTGGTAGGCTGGGTCGATCCAATCACCCTCCTGCCAGTCAGGAGATGGAGAGGCCACGTAGCCGGCAGTCCAGCCTTGATCATACGGAAACCATGCTAGGCTAAAATCAATCGATGCAAAGGAAGCGCTGCCTGCTTTGTCAGTCAGGATATCCATGTCCCCACGTCCAAAGGAGCCATCCACCATGCTGTAGCCGGGTCCGTTGGAACCGGAAATGGGCGTACTGATCAGTCCATGGAATGGTGGCTCCCCATCATTCCACGCCTGCCCATTTTTCCGAATGGTACCTAGCAGGACTCCCACCGAAGGATGGGGTCTCCAGGCAGCGGCTACCGGAGACCAATAAAGCTTATCGTTTTCCCACTGGTAGCCATTGCCTTTGTAGACTACCTCAAAGGGATCCTGATTGATGTTCAGGCCACTTGTCGCCTCTTCAGCTGGGCCAATGCGTGGCGAAATGATGGCCTGTCCATACTGGGAAAGAGTCCAAGGGATTGGACCCTGACCTTCCAACCTGAAAATGACTTCATCTTTGTCGAAGCCGCTGTGTTCTGTCACACCTGAGGCATCGACCTCATAACTGACGGCCGTGACCGAGGTGTTGGGAAAGGGTCCTGGTCCGATGGCTTCAGCTTCGGCTGGAACAATAGGGGACGGCCCCAGAGGGATTTCAGCTGATTGCAGACAGACTCTGCCCGCAATCAGCAGGCAGGGCATCCAGGCCCAAGATGGTAATAAAGTAGCTAGGCGGGTTGACATGGCACTTGAGAGGGGTTGGTTGATGTCAACCAAACATCATCAGGAATATGACTCAAATCGCAAGCCAGCATTCCAAGGAGTTTAAGACTTCATCTGGAAGGTGATCACCTCGGGCCCTCGATCTCGAAGCCTCAAGCTAGCCAACCGCCCGTGCTCAAGGTTGTCTCTCAGGTTCTGACTGATGAAAGGCCCTCAAGGAGCTAGGCCCCTTCTCCGGCCAATGGCCATCGGGCATGGGGACGCCTCGAAGGCTTCCTGGGTCGAGGACCATATGTTTGATTCGCTCTCGATGCCATGTGTAGGTCATGTGGATCCGACCATCTCTTGTTTGAATGACTGCCGGGTAAGAAAACTGCTTGCCGGCTTGATCCAGGTGTTCAAGGACCTGAACCGCTTCCCATAATTCACCGTCTTGGCTTATCGCTACATTCAGCATGCCACGTCCTTTATGCCCCATACCTGGTTGTTCACGAGTCGTATGATTGTAAACCAGCAGGTGCCTGCCGTCCTGCAATGTCACCG
>JALRAZ010000142.1 GCA_023257935.1 Verrucomicrobiota bacterium | reverse complement strand
CAGAGTATCTGCAACAAGCGGGTTACCGTTCCTATCATTCTGGAAAGTGGCACCTAGATGGCATGCCCATGGCAAGTGGATTTAATCGTTCCTACTACCTCAAAGATCAAGGGCGTTTCTTTTACCCCAAAGAGCATTGGTTAAACGATAGTCCTTTGCCCGAGGTTTCACGGGATGCCGACTACTATGCCACCACTGCGATTGCAGATCACGCAATTGAATGTCTTTTGGATCATGCCAAGCATCATGTCGCCCAGCCCTTTTTTCAATTTGTTGCCTTCACGGCGCCCCACTTCCCACTCCAAGCGAGAGCAGAGGACGTGCAGCCATACCTAGATCGTTACCACAATGGCTGGGATCAATTGCGTCAGGAACGGTGGCAAAGGCAACAAGAGCTGGGACTGGTTCCCGGTCCCATGTCCTCGGTAGAGGAGGATATTGGCCCTCCCTATGTGTTTGAAAAAGCCATGGAGATTCTTGGGCCAGGCGAAGTCAATCGCCCCATTCCTTGGGAGAGGTTGACCCCTGAACAGCGTTTGTTTCAGGCCGATAAAATGGCCTTGCATGCGGCAATGGTTGACCGAATGGATCGGGAGATAGGCCGAATCCTTCAGGAATTGGAACGCATGCAGATGAGAGATCAGACTTTGATCTTGTTCCTCTCAGACAATGGAGCCAGTGCCGAAATCATGGTTCGCACTGATGGTCATGACCCCATGGCAAGGCGGGGTTCGGGTCCTTCCTATCTTTGTCTGGGGCCAGGTTGGTCAACAGTCTGCAACACCCCTTTTCGCCGCCACAAGACCTGGGTCCATGAGGGAGGGATCCGCACGCCGCTTATCATGTCCTGGCCGTCCAAATTGGCCAACCCAGGGCGCTGGGTAAACCAGCCTGGTCATGTCATTGATCTGTTGCCCACATTGCTCACCTTGAGTGGTCTCGAAGGGTCGATTCAGCACCTGGATCCTGTTCCCCCGGGTATGGATCTGCTTCCTTCTATTGTGGGGGACAGCCCGATGAGGGACCGCACCGAGCCTCTCTGGTGGCTTCATGAGGGCAATCGGGCATTACGCCGGGGAAACTGGAAGCTTGTGGCTGCTCGAGACGAGCCTTGGGAACTTTACGATTTAAGTCATGATCCCCAGGAGCGAATGAATCTGGCAATCAAAAGGCCGACTCTAGTCCATGAAATGGCCATGGATTGGCAAAAACTCGACCAGCGGTTTCAGGACATGGCCCGCAAGCCCTAAGTAAAATCCTCCCGGCTGGGGGGCTATCACGGCAGCTTTTCGCGAATACTTAGATAGGCATCAAGGGCCTCCTCCAGCTCACTAATTGCCTCGGGGCGGAGAACAGATCGATTCCGTTCCAACTCGGTGGTGGCTCGGCTAATGAGGTAGTTGATTTCCTCAAGAGATGGATGCAGGGGCTTTTCTGGCATGAGAATATGCCACGGAGCGGAGTGTGCAAAGCGGGTGCGTCCATCGCTTGTTTTTCCAAAACAGCGCAGTGTCGCCCAACCGGAGTTTTCAAGTGTCACCGATCCATCCAGTAGAATCTTCCAGGCATTGCCCTCGAGCTTACCTGGGCCTGTCCAAGTGTGAGTGATCTTACCGTTCACAATGCATTGAACCTTCTCAAGAGGTTGATCCCAGATGACCTCTCCTGCGATCTGAAGGGAAACGAACTCTTCACCGAGGAAGTGGAAACCTGGATACTGGTCATTGAGGGTGGCCAGGAGCATGGGGCCATTGCTCACAAAACTTCTCCCGATGTCGAGTCCCTTGAACCACTGGTCGAAAGAGAAACCATCCTCAAGGTGGACATAGACCCGGCCGAAACCTAATGGAACAGGGTGAACCCCGCTTGCGGTGCCAGCGGTTGGGCGCAGCTTAAAGCCGCAATTAAGGAGTGTGTAGTAAGTTTCAAACCCAAACATCATCCAATCATATTCATTCCCCGAAAGAGGGTCCGATGATCCACTCATGTAAGGAGCCCTTGGCGCATTCCACTTTTCAAAGGCAAACGCAGTCCGCCAGAGATGATTGTTTGAAAGCTCAAAGAGATCCACTTTCATCACTGGGATGAGGGATATCGACCAGGGCCAGTCGTGTTTATCTAAATCGATCAAGGCTCCCTGGGCATGGGCGTTTTCGGCGATCGGGCCCATGGGAGGCCCTCCCTGTTCGATGGGTTGTTGGTGACCCAAGAGGAAAACCGCTCCAAGGGTGTGTGACCTGCCTTCCACAGAAAAAATTTCGTATTCTGTGTTCAGGGGATGAATCACATGGGTACTGTCAACCGATACAAGTTGATTGGAAGTGCCGATTTCAAGGTTCTTGTCCCCTACCGAAGGTGCTTGGTAGGCATGCGTCACCCAGTGGTTGAGTGGGAAGGCTACATTCAAATCCTCTGCCAGCATAAGGTTGGGCAAAGCGTGCATGGGGCGGTGTACATGGGTATCGCCCGAGAACCAACCCCGCGACGCCATATTGATCCAGCGTTGCAATCGAAATTTGAGGTCAACAGGCTTATTGTCCTTGATAATGACTTGTTCCCTCAGAGGGCTGTATTCTTTGCCTCTTTCGATGGTCCATTGGTATGTGCCAGGAGGTAACTCAACGGAAAAAGTACCAGCCGATAAGGTGGTGTGGTATTCAGTTGACTCAGGGTTGATCCAATTCTGCTTGCGGTAATCGACACTGGTTCCACGCGAAGCAAGAGACCTTGGATAATAGTGCTTTCCTTCGCCATCTTGGATAGACACCCTCGCAGAGAGTGCCATCCCGCTGTCGGCGTCCTCGATTACCGCCTTAACATAAGCCTCGATACGGGCCGCTTTGCGTTCGGCAATGATGGCCCACGGATCCTCCGGTAACACGCTGTTATCCACAATTTGTCCCAGCTGACGCAGAGAAAGCACTTCATAGCCTTCTTCCTTCAGGTAAGTCATGTAGGCCTCGAACATCTCTGGTCGTGTGGACACCCATGGATGGTCGCGGTCAGGCACCCCATGGAATTGAATGATGGGTATCGACCCCTCTGGTAGATCCGTCAATGCATGTGTGAAATCATCGAGGCTCCAGTGGGGGCGCGCGTCGCCGGCTGATGGTAGGAGGCATGGGTGATCGTTCCCTGGTTCATAGGCGCGGCCTTTACCGTCTTCGTAAGGGTATTCTGGAGCCCCACCACGTCGAGCCCATTCAAAGCCCAACCTTCGCATCAATGCGGGGCCACTTGGATGAATGGCATTGCCGGGGTAAGCAAAGCTGATGGGCTTTGGGATACCGTATTGCTGGCACTGCTGGTTGATATGTTCGACCTGGAGGGCAATGCGACCCAGTGTGTCGGCTGATACCCCCATGTGGTCTCGCGTATGGTTGCCTATTTCAAAGCCATCATGGTGCAATGCTGCGATTTGCTCCCAACTCATGTAATCATCTTTGTTGGTAGCAAATGTGAAACCTTCGGTGATGAAGAAAGTGGCGTTGAAACCATGTTGCAACAGCAAGGGGCGCACCGTGGTGTAATGCGATGCCTTGGAATCATCAAAAGTCAGCACAACCCTTTTTGGGGATTCAGCTGACAACGGTTCCTGAGCCTGCAGGCATAGGAATAGTAGACCTAGTGTCAGGTGGGCCATACCCCACTTCATGGGGTGAGCTCGACTGATGCAATGCATGCTGTAACCCTACCAGATTGGATCATGATGGCGATAGAGAAGGTGCTTGATTCCATCCATCAAGCAGGATGTTCCATCGCTTGGTTTGCTCGCAAGGATCCCCACTTGTTGCGTGTTCAAATTTGGATGAAACCGAAGCCTCGCGAAAATCAGATGTTCAATCTGGGTGGACTAAGGATTGCCAAGCCATGAGGCTTCGTTCTATACCCAAAAGGGTGGTAGGTTTTCCTGCCTCAAAAGACAAGATGAACGTGCCCAACCAATTGACGGTGGCTCGCTTTGGGCTCACTGTTGTGTTCTTGATGATCCTGTTTTCTCAGGTCCCCCTCTACCCGACCTGGGCACTCATCGTGTTTGTGGCAGCCAGTCTTACGGATTACTTTGATGGCAGGATAGCCCGTCGGGATAATTTAATCACCGATTTTGGTAAGTTGATGGACCCGCTTGCTGACAAGATCCTTACCGGAGCTGCTTTCATCGCCTTTGTAGGAATGGATCGCATGTCGGCCTGGATGGTGATTGTGATCGTATCTCGGGAATTGGCCATCACTGGGCTTCGCTTGTTAGCCGCTTCCAAGCAGGTTGTGCTGGCGGCTGAGCGGTTTGGGAAGCACAAAACGATTTCTCAGATTACAGCCATTATTGCCGTGCTGGTTGGGATGGCATATCCCGCTTGGGGTTCATTGGGCGAAACCCTTTTTGGGTGGAAAGTGGCGGGCCAACCTTGGGTAGATGGGTTTGCTTACTTGGCTCAATGGGTTGCTGTCATCCTGACTTTTTATTCAGGTGCGGTCTATCTGATCAGGAATCGAGATCTCTACCTTGAGGATATGTAAGGGATGCCCAGCGCCAGCCATACCCCCATTCAATCCATCAGGCCCTTGCAGAAAACATGGTGCTCTCACCTTGCTTGCCTTGGGCCTGTTGGCCTTGCTCCTGTGGCTCCGGGCACCATCGGTAGCCTGGTAGCCATCCCATTTGCAGCCTGCTTGATCGCCAATCTCTCGCTGGCTTCTCATGGCCTGGTGTGTTTGTTATGGATCTTGTTGGCGATCTGGTGTTGCGGTCGGGCGGAATTGGAGCTTGGGCTTCGAGATCCAGGCTGCATTATCCTGGATGAGTTTGTCGCGGTTCCCTGCTGCTATCTTGGCCTGCTGGCGCTGCATCCCAACCTATTTCAGGCGATGAAGAGCCCCGAAGGGATTTTTTCCTCCTCCGCATGGATACTCCATGGTTTGGTGTTTGCTCTCTTCCGTCTGTTTGACATCACCAAACCGTGGCCGGTTGGTCCTGCCCAGAGGCTGCCGGGAGGGTGGGGAGTGGTGCTCGACGATGTGGTGGCTGCCATTCTAGTCAATATCGTTCTCATGATCGGCTGGTGGGGTAAAAACCATTTCCCTTTATTTGCCTGAACCGATGAGAATCCTGATCCAACGCGTGAAGCAGGCTTCGGTAAGGGTTGAGCCGGACATCCACCGTTCCATTGGCCAAGGGTTTCTTTTGCTGGTTGGGATCGAGTCAGAAGATGGGCCCGAAGATATTCAATGGCTCGCCCACAAGATCGCCCATATCCGGCTCTTCAACGATGATGAAGGCAGGATGAATCGTTCGATCATGGATGTTCAAGGCTCTTTATTGGTAATCAGTCAATTTACCCTGCATGCCAGTACTCGCAAAGGACATCGACCTTCCTACATCAGAGCGGCTCCACCTGATTTGGCAAAGCCTCTTTATGAAACGCTGGTTCAGGCCCTAGAAACGGCAATCGGCCGTTCTGTTATGACCGGTGTATTCGGCGCAGACATGCAGGTGGCACTGATTAATGACGGTCCGGTGACTATCTGGATGGATAGTAAGCAGCGTGAATGACGGTGGGTTTGGTGGGGTGTAGGGCCCCAAGAGGGCTCAGGTATGAAGCTGTTCCAGCGCAGCCCTGACCCCTACCTGCAGCCAATGGACCCGGTGCTTCAATTCGAAATCAGAGGGAGCTTCCAGAGTCAAGCAATGGGGGGTTCCCCGATTCATGAAATAGAAGGCCTCAGGCCAGTCATGTCGACTGCATGGATCAAACGGTGCTTGGATGAGTCCATTGGAGGCCTCGCGCCCATCAATGACCGTTGCCATTTCTAGTGGAGCATGCCTGGCAACCTCATTGAGGATGCCATCTCCTATGCTTGATTGGGATTCTTTATCAAGGAGCTCATAGAGATAAAATCCATTGGCCTCCCAGTCTTCGTGAAGAAAGAGTGCCAAATCAAATGGGTGCATGGAGTCAATGCTTGCCAATTGGGTTCTGACTTCCTCGGTCAGTTGATGCAGGTAATCACGATTCAAATCCGCTCCATCAGGAGTTTGCCGCTGACCCACTGACATACCTCTGGGATTGAGGCAGGGAAAGAGCACGTAATGATAGGATTTGTTTAGTAAATCATCGGCTATGAGTTGAATAAGCGCCAAGGTGGATGCTGGTTCATCTCCGTGGATACCCGCCGAAATGAAAACTGAGGCCTTGGGGGCGGTCAATCCTCGCTCAAAATAATCCAGAGCTATTCCGGGCAGCGAGGGGAGTGGGAGGCGTCGGTGTATCCAGCCTTGCTGATGAGCCACTTTGATAGCCTTGGCTAGTTCAGTCGAAGGGTCGATGCGAGCACCGCCATATCCCTCATGATTGAGACCAAGCCTGTTGGGGGGCACGTTATCAAGGGATCAGACCGAAACTGAGGCAGCCATTATGCCTGGCCTGCTGTGAGGGCGGCCTCCATGGGTTTGGCTTGGTTCTCAGCCTCACATCCGCATGATTTTTGCGCACACCCCTGATGATCGGAATCATCCTCTGGCACCCAGTCCGGGCTTAAGCCTAGGTCGCGTAACATCTGAAGATCCTTTTCGACTGACTGATTCAGGGTGGTGAGGTAATTGCCTACCATCAGGGCACTAGCTCCTGCCATGAAGATCATACCTTGCAGGTCCCTCAGATTGACGGTCCTGCCTCCAGCTACCATGATTTCCTTTCCGGGTAGGATGAATCGGAAACAGGCAATGGTTTTGAGGATTTCCATAGGTGGAAGGGGCTCCATGTTTTCATAAGGAGTCCCTTCAATGGGATTGAGGAAATTGACAGGCACGACGCTGGCATCAATGGCTCTCAACTCCATGGCAAGATCGCATCGATCTGCTCTGGACTCGCCCATGCCGATGATGCCACCACTACAAATTTTGATGCCAGCTTGTTTGAGAAATCCGATGGTGCGCAACCGATCCTCGAAGCTATGCGTGGTGCAATGCTCGGGAAAGAAGCGCCTAGAGCTCTCCAGGTTATGTCCGTAACAGGCCAGGCCCGCCTCTTTCAGACGGTTGGCAACTTCCTGACTTTCAATGAGCCCGAGGGAGGCATCAGGTCGGACTTTGCCATCAGCTGCCATTTCCCGGATGCGGTCGCACACTTCGTCTAGGACTGGCCCTTCGCGGAGCCCTTTCCACGCAGCCACCAGACCCACCGCGGTGACTTGATTCTGCTTTGCCTCGTCTGAAGCATGACGAAGGGGCTCAGCATCCACAAAACCATATCGCGGCGAGGCGGTTGTGTAAGCCGCGGATTGAGAACAAAATTTACAGTTTTCAGAGCATCCGCCCGCCTTGGCGTTGACGATCGAGCAAAGATGAATGCGGTTACCTTTGAAGTGTTGGCGGATACGGTTAGCCGAGGCCATGAGATCGGTGATATCGGCCTGATCCTCGAGCTCAAACAGCCAAAGCGCCTCCTCGCGGTCGACTGAACCACCCTGAAGGATGCGATCACATAGGCCTTGAATGCGATCTCGATTTGTGACGTCAACCTGTACGCTGCTCATGGTTGACAGCATAGAGGGTTCGTATCCCGCATTCAAGGTCGAAGGTAGCTTCAGGAAGGTTGATAAACGATCTTACCCTCTAGGATGGTGTATCGATTACGCCCCTTCATCGGCCAACCATGAAAGGGATTATTGCTCGCCTTACTGGGCGTCTGATGGCGGTCGTAGATCCATTCTTCGTCTGGATCGAACAAGCATAGATCAGCGCGACTCCCAACCGCCAAGGATCCTCCCTCCAGTCGCATCAGCCTTGCAGGGTTACTGGTCCATCGTCTGATGAGTTCTAGCAAGGTCAACTGACCGGTATGATAAAGGCGTGTCAGCCCCAGGGCCAGCTGAGTTTCTAGTCCAGTGATGCCAAACGGAGCCATGTCAAACTCCCGCTCTTTTTCATAAGCACAATGCGGGGCATGGTCTGAGGCAATCACCTCCAGCGTGCCATCGGCTACCCCTTGCAGCACAGCCTCGCGATCAGCCTTCGAACGCAGAGGTGGATTCATTTTGAAAAGGGTATCGTATGCTGGCCATTGAGGACGTTCGTAATCCATCTTGATCATGCTCAGCCAATCAGGATCGGCTTCTTCCCAGAAAGCCTCGCTGCCAGCGATGGCTGCGTCAGTCAGGGTAAAGTGATGCGGACAGGCTTCGCCGGAAATGGGGATGCCTTTTGATTTGGCCTCTCGGATCAACTTGACGGCACCCGCCGAACTCATGTGCTGACAATGGATGTGGCTGCCAGTTAATTCAGCGAGTTGAATATTCCGCGAGACGATGATTTCCTCGCCCAGAGCTGGCCAGGCAGGGAGCCCCAATACATTGCTCCAGT
>JALRAZ010000130.1 GCA_023257935.1 Verrucomicrobiota bacterium | reverse complement strand
AAGCAAAAACGACGAGGAAAGCTCCTGGGCCAAGCAAATGGTCGGGAAACGACCATTTGTTGAGATCATAAGGGTCATCAGTAAGACAATAATTCGCGAGCTGCACCGCAACTGAACTGAGGTTTTGGATCTCAATCCAGTCCACTCGCTCCCCATCCTCATCCACAAGGCCCGCATCGTTTTCAGCCACAATCTCACTGATAGCAAGAGGTTGAGTGGCCGCCCCTGCCCAGGGAGTCAGGACTGAGGCGATCACAACGAGGGATAATAACCAACTCATGCTTTGCATCGCGGTCATAACCCTAAAAAGATCCCGATCAAGACGTCTCTGATTCATGGCTTGCTATGCTGACGAATGTGTTCAAGTTCATCGGCACTTGCCTTACCATCTTCATCAAGATCCCACTTCAGCCACTCGCGCTGACGAGCATCCAGCCTTGGTTGCCGACCTTCTAATTTGCCGACATGGTCCTTTAAGGTGGTCGTGGCGACAAAATGATCCCAGCTCTCGTAGCGACCTTCGTCAATATCTCGGGATAACGGACCGATTTCTTTTGCCTCTAGCTGCCCATTCCCATTGAGATCATAGCGATCAAAGAGCTGTTTTCTTTCTCTCCAATATCCTTTTTCAGACTCTTCACCCGAAAGACCCCCATCTCCATCTTGATCGTATTTCTCAACCCAATGCTTGGGAGCATCAAATCGAACTCCCTTTTTGCCTTCTTTTCCCCCATCATCTTCTTTCTCTCGACGAAAGGATTTGCCTCTTAGCTTAGGCGTTTTTCTCATGGCTTCACGTTCGGAAGCATCCAAGAATCCATTCGCATCTGTGTCAAATTGTTGCACCCATTGCTGCCGTCGCAATTCATAGGACACACCCTGGATGCCTTTCGCCCCTTCCAAATGGGATAACTCCTCGGCAGTCATTGCTTTCTCACCTCTACTGCTTAGCGGCGCTTGATAGGAATCACTGCAAGCCGATAGTCCAATGAGAAGAAGCCACCACCATGCCGACATGGGAGACTCCGGGGGATTGGCGAATTTTTCTGAATTTTGGAATACAATCATGGGAAGTCGAATTAGACCTCGTTATATGAGTGACACAAGCACACCCGATCCGTGAAGATGCCGTAGATGCCATCGGCTGGCTCAGCATGTAGGGTTTTCGGGGAGCCATTTCAGTCTATTTAAAAACACCGGGAAATCAACCCTGTTAAGGCCCTGAAAGACAATGGGGCTTTGTCGAGCAAAACACGAAGCAGGCGTTGGCCATCACCTTAGAGGTTCAAAGTAACAATAGATATGTTCATCCACTCAGTCTCCCATGCCGTCCCCACAACATACTTTTCTCAGGAAGATTGCCTGCACGCCTTTGAACGAGCCTCTTGTTTTCATCAACTTGGACCCACTTCACAAAAACTTCTCAGACATGTGTTGGGACGAGATAATGGCATCGAGCAAAGGCATTTGTGCCTTCAAAAGATTGAGGATGCCTTTGAAGCAACACCCGAAACCCTCCACCGGCGCTTTGAGAAAAACGCCCCACTGCTTGCCACCCAAGCGGCTTCCCAGGCTCTGGATAAAGCCAAGCTGCTACCCAGTGAAATGGATGCCCTCATCATCTCAACCTGCACAGGTTACCTTTGTCCTGGGCTGACAAGCTATGTGGCCGAAAATCTCAAGATCCCCTTAGACCATGTCTTTTTAGATCTAGTGGGTCATGGATGCGGGGCTGCCATCCCTAATATGCGCCAAGCCCAAGCCCTGATCGACTCCCACCAAGCCACTCGGGTACTCTCGGTATGCGTTGAAGTTTGTAGTGCTGCCTTTTATTTGGATGATGATCCTGGAGTCCTGATTAGCAATTGTCTTTTTGGAGATGCTGCCGCTGCAGCCGTTTCATCAAGCATGCCACCAAAAAACCAACGCACAATTGAGACAATGGCTTGGTGCTCCCAGCTCAAACCACATCATCGGGATGCGCTTCGTTTCGAGCAGCGAGGCGGTAGGCTGAGAAATATTCTTTCACCAGAAACCCCTCATTTGGCGGCAATGAGCGCAAAAGAGGATTTCCAAAAAACGCTGGAGAAAAACCAATTGGACTCTTCCTCGGTCACCGCCTTTGTGACCCACGCTGGAGGTCGACGCGTCGTGGATGCGATCATCCAGTCCATGAATCTGACGCCCGCCGACTTAACGATCAGTCGCCAATTACTGGCTCAATACGGCAACACAAGTAGCCCTTTTGTTTTGATGGCCCTTGAGGAACACCTTCGTCAACAATCTCCATCTGGTTATTGGTGGATGAACACATTCGGCGCTGGATTCAGTAGTCATGGGCTGATGCTTAAAGTAGAATAAGGCCTTCAGTGCATCGTTCGATCCAACCAGAAATCCTGGATACACTTCCTTCTGACCATCCATCGGCTCTGGCATGTCGGAAGGATTTGAAAATCATCAATCGATGCATGAATCATGCCTGGCTACTCGAGCGCCACACCCGTTGGATCAGGAACAAAAAAGATGGCCCAATCCGAATCGCAGAACTGGGGAGTGGAGACGGCAGCCTGGCCTGCAGGTTATTGAAGCAATGGGGTCCAGTCGAAGAAGGGAGTCAGGTGATTTTTGTGGATCAGGCCCCCTGCTTGGAAAAAGATCATGCCCAGCAGCTCACCGCATTGGGATGGCAAATCGAAAACCAGGTCATGGATGTGTTTCAATGGGCTGAAAAGGCACCACCTGATATTGATCTATGCTTCGCGAGTCTGTTCATCCACCATTTCAGTTTTCAACAAATTGGTCAGCTCTTTCAAAAGTTGAGTCGCCACACCAAAGCTTTTCTTTGCCTTGAGCCGCGGCGAGATTGGAAAGGCCTTATTGGAGCTAAGGCCCTTTGTTGTCTTCGATGCCATCCCATCACTTTGAATGATGCCCTGATCAGCGTACGAGCAGGCTTTCGGCACAAGGAGTTGTCACACATTGCAGACGGGAACTTTCCTCCAAATTGGGAAAGGGTTGAGAGACCTGTTGGGCCATTCAGCCATCTTTTTTTGACCACTTGCTTTCAAGGTGTCCTGTGAAACCATTTAAACCCATCACCATTGCAGGAGGCGGTATTGGAGGCCTTTCACTGGGTATCGGCCTCCGCCAAAGAAGCGTCGATGTTCAATTACACGAGGCGGGTGCCTACCCTCGTCACCGCGTTTGTGGAGAATTCATCAGTGGCAAAGGGTGGCAAATCATTCAATCATTGGGGTTGGAAAAGGCATTACTCGATGCTGGTGCTGTCGAGGCCAGAACCTTCAAATGCTATGGCCCCGACAGGATCTCTCAGGTCCTTCCTTTACCCTCACCTGCTTTGTGTCTTTCACGTTTCCGAATGGATGCGTATATGGCCGATGAATTTGTCAAACTCGGGGGTAAGCTATTCACTCAAAAAAGCGCTGACCCTTCCATGAGAGATCAAGCCGAGGGATGGGTTTGGGCCAAAGGGCGCCAGCCTGCTTCGAGTCGAAAGTACGGTTGGATCGGCTTCAAGTGTCATGTCACCGCCTATCCTCTGCAGGCCGATCTGGAGATGCATTTTGGCAATGATGGGTATGTGGGGCTTTGTCGAGTTGAGCATGATAAAATCAATGTCTGCGGTTTGAAGCGGATGGATGAAAAACTCGAGACCCTGACCCCTCAAAAGCGTTGCACGCAATGGGCCCTTGCGTCGATGCATGAGTCTCGAAAGCGAGATCTCCAGGAAAGCACAGTGTTGGAGGAAACCATCTGTTACACAGCCGGCCTGAGTTACAGAAATCAGGCCACCTCATCGGCTAAAGCCTGGATTGGAGATCAGCGAACACGGATCCCTCCATTCACTGGCAATGGTATGTCCATGGCGCTCGAATCTGCTCAAATCGCTGTGGAACCCATTCATGCTTACGCAACCGGAAATCTCACCTGGCCAATTGCCTGCCAAAAAATGGGCCTCATGATGAGAAAACAATTCCGAGCAAGGGTCGCTTTTGCCAACCTGTTCCAGCACATACTCATGACAGACGGCCCCCTCAATCCTAAAAATGTCCTCATCAAGCACCTTCCTTGGATCTATCCCCACTTATATCGCTGGACACGGTAGGTTGCCAAAAACTGACCGGACCCTGCTCAAACCATTGAATCCAAACAAGTTGCCGAGAAGCATTGTCCCATGGAAGCATGAGGTGGAAGTCTCTACCTGAGCGTTGAAAGGGCGGTATCGCGATAGCAAGACCGAGGTGATGAGACTTTGAATTCAATCATCCTAGGCTACGCGAAAAACGGTCATTCAAACCGATCCCTTGCTGGTCTGGGAACTCGTGATCGTTCCGCCCGTCACCAGAAGAACCCCATGGGTTAAGTGACAGCACCCTATAGATTTAAACCATGTCGAGGAGGTAAAATTTTTCTTCCTTAGCCAAGGAATTATGTTATGACTATTCAGGCTATTCCTTCAGAGTGATTCATCAAACTGGGCTCCTGCAGCGATGTAGGGGCCCTTTTTTCGTGGCTTCG
>JALRAZ010000523.1 GCA_023257935.1 Verrucomicrobiota bacterium | reverse complement strand
ATCATAGAAACTCATGGCGCTATGCCTACTACGACGGAGACAGCAACTGGGATTTTGGTTCCGATGTTCGGATGAAAAAGGATATCAAGGACGCTGAGTCCATGATGGATCGACTGATGCAAGTTCAAGTCAGACGTTTCAAATGGAGGGATGGACAAGAGGACCAGAAATGGGACCTTGGGGTTATCGCTCAGGAAATTGAACCCTTGTTCCCGGAACTGGTGGGTCAAACCGAAGTGAAGCCAACCATCCCTTATGCTGAAGGCGAGATGGATGAACCCATGAAGACGGTGGGCTATACCTCATTTGGTGTGCTTGCTGTCAAAGGTTTGCAGGAACTTAAAGCAGAAAAGGATGCTGAAATACAATCTCTGAGAGAGGCTCTGGCTGAGCGCGACAAGAGGATCGAGCAGCTCGAGGCCAACCAGTCAAAAATCATCGAGCTTGAGGAGCGTCTGAGTGCGCTCACAACCCTTCTCAAACCATAGTAAATTATTTAGTGAAAGTTTATCCGATGCGCCTGCCAAAAATTATCATGTTGAGATCAGTTTTTACTACCTACTTTTTCTTTGCAGGTTTGTGGCACTCCCACCTAGAAGCACAATGGCAAACTCAGCCCATCCCTCTCAAGGCAGGTTGGAACCCAATCTATTTGCACGTGGACGCAACCCACGCATCTATTTCAGATCTCGTGGGAGATTTGGCGATTGATGAGATATGGCTTTGGAGTCCGTCTGTGAATGAGGCGCAGTTTGTTCTCTCGCCCGATGCGCCTTCTGGCAGCAAATCTCGTTGGATAGAATGGCGAAACATCCTAGGCGATGACACATCGCAGCTCAAATCGCTGATTCCTAATGCAGCGTACTTGGTTCGGCTGTCCGATGGGGCATCGGATGCCACTTGGAGCCTCAAGGGTAAGCCCGTGCCCCCTCAATACAACTGGACCACCACCGGACTGAACTTTGTTGGTTTCCCAGTGAATCCTTCGGCCAACTGGAACTTGGAATCCTACTTTTTGAAAGCAGGGTCCATTTTGTCATCAGCAAATTTTTACAATTATACTGCGGGCGATCTAGGGCGCAACAATCCTGCCAAGGTTTTTGGTTTGCGGACCACTGCCTTGCCCCGAGGCAGGGCTATGTGGGTGGATACGGGGGACGCATTCAATCAATACTTTGGCCCTTTCCAGCTCACTCTTCAAAATTTCAAAGGCTTCCAGTTTGGAACTGACGTGCAGTCCTCCAGGATAAGGCTTCAGAACATGACCAATAATGAGTTGACTGTCAGACTATCGACCGTCTCTGGTGAAGCCAGCCCACAGGGTGAGGCTCTTGAGAAAGATTTACAGAGCGCAATCATGATACGCACAACCCTGAACCAGGAAACTCAAGTTTACGACTTTGAGGCTTGTCCCTGTAACAATGTGGAAGTGGTTTTGCAGCCCAAAGGTAGCCCCGGTCAGGAAGTGGAAGTGGTCGTCGGACTCAATCGCTCGCTGCTGGATGGGCCAGCGAGTAGCATCTCAAGCGCGGTGTTCCGTCTGGAAGATGCATTATCCCAAGCACGTGTGGATATTCCCATGCGAGCTGAAAAAGGAACCTTTCAAGGCCTTTGGGTTGGTCAGGCGCTTGTCGATCGAGTTTCGCGGGCTAACCTGGATACGGTTGAGCCAACGCCTAAGCCATTTCCGCTCCGGTTCATCATGCATCAGGAGGAAGTATCACTTGCCATTCCTGCTGTCTCAGCGCCAGGTGATGGCTTAACACTCACCATTCCGCCATCCCCTAAAGAGTTATTTGTGGGTGAGGTTATCCAGTTTTCAAACGGGTCAACATTCACCCTTACAGAGGCTACTGAGCTGAATGGCACTACGGTCACTGGTGACCTGGATGGAGAGCTTGGAATCCCTGAGGGTAGTTCAGGTGCTATCGCCAGGCTTAGGATGCTCCAGCGAGTGCATGTCGGCCTGATGCCAGGCATGGTGGAAGGGTTGGCTACCCATGAGAATTCTCTGGATCCTGATTCCATTGATTCAGCCAGAAGAATTAGCACCATTCATCTTCCGTTTTCCGAAGCAAATGAGCCTTGGTCTATGGTCGGCTCAATTAGTCATGGTAGCACCTTGACCACAACGGTGCTAGTTGATCATGGCAATCAGTCAGCGAATCCATTTATTCATACTTATCATCCAGACCATGATAATCTCAATGCAGATTTTGATGAGACCTTACCAAGGGGTTTGGAGTCTTTTGGGATCGAAAGAAACATGCGATTTGAACTAAGCCCAAGCCAGGATGGTTTCAATCAGATTGTTTCCACGGGCAATACCGTATCGGGTCGTTATGCGGAAACAATGACCCTCAAAGGAGAGTCAACCGAGGGACTGCCCAATGAAAATCAATACAGCATTGAGGGAGTGTTTGAAATGATTCGAATCAGCTCAATCCCTTCGCTGACACTTCCATAAATCAGACCATCTCGAAATCTGCCCTTCATTTTGATTCATCGGAAACAAATATGCATTTAATAAAATTTTATTTTTTGGTTGCAATAGTAGTTACCGCGCAGTGCCGGCTAATCCATGCTGCTCAGGAGACACTCGTGCCTCCATTGGAAATTAAGCAAGACCGGACTCCGTACAACCAACAAAGCGTTCGGGGGGTACCCGTGCCAACTGGAATTGCTGGTTCTGATGGGCGGTTGGTTGCTTATCCTGGCAATATCGGGGCTTCGGCCAACCCGGCCACGGGTAATCAATTCAGTGGTTTTCTCTCCTATGCGGCTGTGGCCGCACCGGCAAGCTCAGAGGGTCTGATCTCAGGTATGAGCTACATAGCAAACAGTGCTAACTTAGGATTGCCTCGAGGTGACAATGGGTCATCTGGTATCGTGCTTAGTCGTGCATCTGTGGGTGCACCCTTTTTGAATCGTCCTGTCTCCTTTCTTTTCGGGGGTATTATTCCACTTCCAGATGAAGGTGAGAATGGGGTTAAACTTGATGCAAGTGTTGCCGCTGAAAGCTATTGGAGGCGAGAACCACATCTTGCATCCGGCCAATCCCACGTTGAAAAGGGCTATTACTATAGCCCTCATGCTCAAACCATTTTTGCCATTCAGGCAGGTCCTATAAGCATTACATGGAGAAAATTACTACCAGAAGCTAACACCCCAGACGACCACAGCGATGCAACCAAGTGGGTGTTGGACGGAGGTAACTACTATCGCCTCTACCCCAAACGCTATATTGTCTCGGGAAGTGCGGTTAAGGAACCGAAGACGATTTATTGGAACACAGCTGGATTTGATGGACCTGCTGTTGATATCCCTACCGCCTCGATTCAAGATCTTCAAATTGTCTACAACACATCTTTTCCAGAATTGGTAGCTACAGGTATGCCTGCTGGTAACAATTCTTTTACTTCTTCAGGTGATGAAAATGTTGAAATCGTGATCAAAAAAACCCTTTGGCGCGACGGGGACCAACTCAAGGCCCTTAATGCTACTGGAAGGGTCTTCCTCGAGTTATTGGGCGACACCCGTGCAGATGGAAGGACTCGACAGCATCTCGGGTTTGAAATTGTCGATGTGGTTAAATACTCAGTCCCCTCGGATATCACTATTGAGCTTGGAGACCGACTCACTCCATACAATGAGGGTCAGGGCCAGTCCGATGAGGCTGACATCCTTTCTCCTACTGTGATCACAGTGGGTAGTCAAGCCAATCAATTTGCCTTCGAGGTTGGCAGAACGGCCAAGGGTATCGCTATTTACCATGCTGTAGGGGAGACTTTTAATCTTAACGATTATCAGATTTATTGGATGAAAGAGGGGATCCAAGGCATCAAGTGGCCAAGAATCCACGCTCGCTACCGATTCATATGGCCAACTGATCCCGCTCGTTACAGTCATTACACCGGACCCCATGTAGATACCATTCAAGAGGCTGAAGTCACTGCGGTGCAGTTGCCCTTAGAAAACAGCCCCGTCCTGCAATATCAGGATTCGTTAGATATAATTAGAGGTTTTCTCAACGAGAATTTTGCTTATTACACGTATTTAACCCCAGACCAACCGCAGCACCGTGCTTTGATACGTTATACATCAGGTAACAATGTGGCTTTCGAACGTGTTTTTTCCTGGTTGGATTCGCACCTCCAGCAAGGTGATCTGGGAAGAGTTGCCGTAAGCAATGGGACCCTCGTTCCAGCGAGGCATTTAGCTATTTGGGGACCACAGGATCAAGCAGGATTGGGGCTTGAATTTGATAATGAGAATTTGGACGAGAACGGGCAGTTACTTCCCATCATTTACCGATCGAGCCAATTTCTTAACAATACTTTATTGGAAGCTCCGCGCGTTATCAGTGATATCCATGTCACTGTGGGACAACGAGTAGAGCCGCCAGACAGCGAGCAGGGCAGCGAAGAAGGTGAGGGTTATCTAGCTGGTTACATTATTCCCGATTCTGGAACTTTGTACCACCCTCAAGCCTATATCGATCCGCTTGTTGAGGGTTTCGATAAAGCGAGTCAGGGAGCGATCATCCCAGTCAACGCCATACCGGATGAAAATCGCCTCGAGGTCTTGTGGTTCAGAAGGAATAAAAGCGATCAAGGAAAAGGCTTCCTTCCTGTTTACTGGCCTTCAGT
>JALRAZ010000511.1 GCA_023257935.1 Verrucomicrobiota bacterium | reverse complement strand
TACGTACGTTGCTATAGTCACAGGCACGAAACTCTGAGAAGAACACTGACAAATCACAAAGAATATGATAACATAACAACAATCCGCCTGAAAACACCGAGAAAACAAAACAACGTATGCCTGAGGTGGGTTACCCCCCTCCATGATTTTTATCCTGAAATCAGTTTCAAAAAACTCTTGAAATAGGCATTTTTTAAAAGGGTTTTTAAATTTTTTAACTTGTGTCAAAGTCCAAAATTTTTTCAGTAGCATGCACTGAATTCTTTTTGGAGGTTGCCATGGCCGGTAGTTTTTACCGGGTTAGCAGTAGGTAATTTTTGCCATCATCGAACCTTGAGAGCATCGGGAAAACTTCAATGCTCGCCATCAATTTAACTGACTTAAAAAAGAATCATTCTTTCTGCTAGAGGCAGCCTATATCATCGTCATGAGGTTTTTGATGGCCTTCAAAGAGCTTTAGGATCGGCGGTTTTTCGGAGAGTTTTTTATCATGGCATACGAATTGCTTGGGTGCCCTCGCCATGATTGAAGCGTTATTTGATTCCAATAATTACCAGGCATCCAAGAAGCTTATGGATGTCACCGTGCTCAGGCAGGAAGCCTTGGCCGCCAATCTGGCCAACGCCGAGACACCAGGCTACCGACGAGTCGATGTTTCGAGGGATTTCGAAGCTGCCTTCCAAGATGCCTTGAAGGGAGGCGACACATCCAAGATGAAACAAATGAAAGCTGTGATTGACGTCGATAGACAAGCTCCCATGAACGACGCCACAGGTAACACCGTGGACATAGAAAAGGAAATGGTCCACCTGAGTGAAAACCAAATCCAACATCAGCTTGAAACACGCATGATCACTGGCCGTCTAGCCAGATTGAAAATGGCAATCAAAGGGACGGTCTGATCACCCAAACCTTAAACCCGACTTCACCTTATGATGCGACTTGTTCCAGGATCTGATGCCTCGGCTTCGGCACTTAATGCCGAACGCCTCAAGCTCGAAGCCATCGCCCAAAATATTGCCAACGCCAACGTGACCCGCACGCCGGAAGGTGGCCCCTACCAGCGAAAGGAAGTGGTTTTTCAATCCCTAGTGAATAAGGCACTCGATGGGCAACAAAGCAGACAGGGAGACCTTTCCCTTGTACGCGCTGAAATCGTAGAAGATACCAAAACAGAAGGCCCCCGTTTGTTTGATCCATCCCACCCAGATGCTGATGCTCAGGGTTACGTACAAATGCCCAATGTGAGCATCCATAAGGAAATGGTGGATATGATACTTGCCTCAAGAGCCTATGAGGCAAATTTGGCTGCCATGAAATATGGCAGGAAGATGACCACTCAAACACTGAGTATTGGCCGCTGAACCGGGCCCAACTTAATTTAACTTCATGGAAGCAATCGGAAAAGCCACGCAATTTGTTCAATCGGCTATGGACATGGCCAGCCGCATTGCCAAACAACAAGCCGACTCCCCTGTGGGTGCCGGCTTTCAGGCGCAACTTCAAGATCAGGCAAATCGAATACAGGAAGGATTCGCTACTCAGGCCCAGACTTTGCCCATGAACCCTGGGAGCAATCCTGGCACGGCATTCAGCGATATGGTCTCAAAGCTGGCCGGAGATGTGTCCATGAAGCAGGCCCAGGCTGGGGATGCCTGGCAGGGGGTTCTCTCAGGACAGGGAGTCCCGCTGCATCAGGCCGTGATCGCCTCAGAAGAGGCAGCCGTCTCATTTCAATTGATGGTCGAAGTGCGTAATAAGCTACTCGAATCTTACAAGGAACTCATGCGCATGCAGGCCTGATTCATGGCTGAATAAGGGAAATCAATGGAGCCACTAAAACAACTAGGTACTCAACTTGCCAACATTTGGAAACAGTTGGGTGTTAATCAGCGAGTCATAGTCGCTGCTGGAGGCGTAGGAGTCTTTGCAAGCCTTCTTGGCTTGGCCTTATGGTCGAGCAAACCCTCCTACTCCCTTCTTTACGGCAATCTTGGTCTCAAGGAAATGGACACACTTCGCAATGCACTCGAAGCACAATCCATCCCCCACCGGATCGGCAATAATGGCCAATCCATCATGGTACCAAGTGCCCAGGTCCACGAAGCCCGCATTTTTCTGGCTGGCAAGGGACTTCCCAACAGCACCGACAAAGTGGGATTGGAAATTTTTGATCGCCCCTCATTCGGCCTGAGCAACCTCCAGCAACGCGTCAATCACATTCGAGCCTTACAGGGTGAATTATCCAACACCATTGGTAAGATGACTGGAGTTGAGGCTGCTGATGTCATGATAAACATGCCAGAAAACCGATTGTTTGAAGACGATCTCAGCCAAGCCTCCGCTTCAGTCTTTCTGCAGACGGTGGGAGCGAGCGAAATTAGCAAAAACCAGGTTCGGGCGATTCAACTACTTGTGGCAAGAGCGGTTGAAGGACTCATACCAGATAGGGTTTCGGTCACCAACACTGGCGGAGAGTTACTGAGTCAGGAACCGGAAGAAAACGAAATGGGGTTTCTGTCAGATCGTCAATTGGAAGCCCAACGTCAACTGGAAACCTACCTTTCAAGCAAGGTAGAACGCATGTTGACTACGGTCCTGGGGCCAGGCAATGCGGTCGTCAGGGTTTCAGCTGAAGTAAACCGTGATACTGTCACCATGTCGCAAACAGTCTACGATGAAGATGGCATCCCTAGGTCGAGTACCGAAACCACTGAAACCACCAACAATCAGAGTGGCCCACTTTCGGCAGGAACAACCAATACCAATAGCACCGCCAATCCTATTGAGAGCGAGTCTGTTTCCAGAACCACCAAAGAGAACGAATTCGCTATCGGATCCACAACCAACGACATTGTCACGTTGGCCGGTGGACTCAAGAACGTGACTGCGGCGGTTTATGTAGCACAAAGAAACCAATTGGATGCTGAAGGGCTTAAAACGTGGCAACTGCGAGAACAGCCTGAGCTGGATGAGATACGCAACATTGTCAGTAGCGCCTTAGGTATCACTAACTCAACCCAGATATCCATTGCTCAATTTGTGCCCCATCAAGATCCAAAGGCTACTCAACTGGAAAACTTCCAAAAACGCCTCCAAAGAGAAGAATGGATCACCCTCGGCAAACAGCTTGGCGTTCTGAGTGTGGCTCTTGTCATGTTATGGTGGTTTGTTCGCACCTTTAGGAAGACTCCCTTTGAAACCATTCCTCTTGGTATTCCGCTGGAAGAATTGAGAACCAAGGCGCTTGCTGGCCTGAAAGAGGGTATTGAAGATGATGAAATGGACAAATCGAGAAAAGCCGCTCGACGAGGTTATGCCTTTGACGAGTCACCGCTTCCAGACGAGCGTGTTGAGGTGATGAATCGCATCATCCGCAATAATCCATCCAACATGAGTCAGGCGATTCAATCCTGGTTAAAACAGGAAAATGGGAGGAGTAACTAGATCATGGCTGCTGAGGAAAAACTAAATCCCAAGCCATCACCTAGGGTGGCTGCCATGAACAAGTTTCAAAAACTGGCTGCCTTGATGGTCATTCTAGGACCAGACAATGCCGCCACGATCCTCAAAGGCATGGACGACGCAACCATCGAATCGGTGGTCGCTGAAGTGTCGACCATGGAGCTACTCAACGTAGAGGAGCAACAGGAAATCCTGGATGAGTTCACCGACTTGATCAATCGAGCCAATGCTGCATTAGGTGTAGGGTTCAACGTGGTGGAACAGGCACTGCTGAAATCATTGGGGGGATTCAAGGCTGCCAACCTACTTGGCCGACTCTCCTCAACCACCCCCCGCAAATCAGAGGCGCTCGATCAGCTTCATGCCATGGATTCAGTTCAGCTCTTCAACCTACTCAAGACTGAGCAAGATCAAACCATCGCGCTCATCCTAAGTCATCTCCCTGCCGGACGCGCTGCCGAGATTTCCACAAATTTTCCTGAGGAAAAACGAGTGGGGGTTCTGGAACGTCTGGCAACCCTTTCCCCAACACCTGCGGAGATTGTGGACAAGGTCATCAACGTGGTTCTCGGCAAAGCCGAACGAGCTGTTGTTCGTCCCCTCTCTCATCCTGGTGGCGTTTCTGTGGCAGCGGCTATGCTCAATGCCATGAACAAAGAGGCGAGTAAAAATATTTTAAGCGTTTTAGAGGAGAACAATCCAGAACTTGGAGCTTCCATTAAACAGAAGATGTTCACCTTCGAAGACCTCATCCATCTCGATTCTCAGGATGTGCAGAAAATCCTACGCGATGTCGACATGAAGGACCTGGCTTTGGCTATGAAGAATGTGCCTCAAACCTTAGTCACATTCATCCTCTCGTGCATGTCTCGGCGAGCGGGAGAATCTGTTATGGAAGAGATGGAATTCTTAACCAATGCCAAACCCAGGGATATTGTTGCAGCCCAATTGAGTGTGGTTGAGACGGTTAGAAGGTTGGAGAGCAACGATGAAATCGATCTTTCAGTCATGGGAGGTAGTTAAATTCTATGAATTTTCAATCCCAAATCGTTTTCAGTGCAGTGAACAATCCAGCGGCCATGCAAATTCGCAAGGACGTACCATTCTGGCAAAATGTGGATGAGCATTATCGCATCCGTCAGGCTCAGGCCGTTGAGGCCGCCACGGCAGCTGCGATAGAGAAAACAGATAAAAAATGGGAAGCGACACATCGCGAGGTCCTGAACCAGCTTAAGCAGATCACCCAGAGTCTTGAGGAAGCTATCCCCCAGGCTTACAGAGAAATGGAGGAGGCTTTAGCCCATATGGCCTGCACCCTCACCAAGAAATTAATGGCTGATTTACCCGTTGATGCCGAGAGGATGCGTGCCGTAGTCAATGAAGCCATCGGAGAGTTGGAAAAGGATACCTCCTTGAACATCCGACTGCACCCAGAAGACCTAGCTCTGCTTGTTGAAGAGTCAGAGGGCAACCCAGGCAATTTATTTCAACGGTCTGACAGGATACGATTTGTCACAGATGAAACCCTGACGCGGGGAGGGTGCTACATCAAAACACCCTTCGGAGATTTTGATGCCACCATGGAATCAAAATGGGCTCGAGTGGTGGCCGCCTTTAACAAGAAAACCTCCAAGCCACAGTCCAGCCTCCACGTTCCTGAAGATGTCAAATTAATGGAAGAAGACAGCAACCCATGAGTACGTTCCTTGGTCAATCCAAACTCGAACTGGGTCATTTCCTGAACTCCATTCAGGAGCTCGAGTCGATTAACCCTGTTGCTCGAACAGGCAAGGTCATCCGGGTCACCGGACCCGTTCTCGAATCAAATGGCCCACTGGCTTCCATTGGCGACATTTGCAATATTCATACCCGTAACGGCCAGATGCCAATGCTTGCCGAAGTGGTAGGTTTCCGAGGGAACAAGGTTCTGATGATGCCCTTTGGAGAGATGGATGGTATTCAGCCAGGCAGCCAAGTTGTCACTGAAGGCAAACCCTTGAAAATCAATATGGGCTTTGGTCTCATGGGGCGAGTTCTCAATAGCCTTGGCAAGCCCATTGATGGTCTGGGCCCTGTAAATGGAGATTGCCTGACACCCCTCAAGGCCTCCCCTCCCCATCCTATGAGGAGAATGAGGATCTCAAAGCGGTTTCACACCGGAGTCAGAGCTTTGGATACTTTCATTCCCTGCGGTGTGGGACAACGCCTTGGCATCTTTGCCGGCAGCGGTGTGGGCAAATCTACCCTGCTTGGCATGATTGCTGGGAATGCCGAGGCAGAGGTCAACGTCATTGCTCTCATTGGGGAGCGAGGAAGGGAACTGAGGGAATTCATTGAACGAGATCTCAGCCAAGAAGCCCTCGCCAAATCCATTGTGGTTGTTGCGACCTCGGACGAACCCCCAATCATGCGACTTAAGGGCGCCTACACAGCGATGGCGATTGCCGAACATTTCAGAGATCAGGGCATGAAAGTCATGCTGATGATGGATTCGGTAACACGCTTTGCTATGGCACAACGCGAAGTAGGCCTTTCAACCGGGGAACTTCCTGCAACCAAAGGTTACCCACCATCGGTTTTCGCTGAGTTGCCACGCCTTCTTGAGCGAGCTGGCGCCGGAGAGACCGGTTCCATTACGGGTTTTTTTACGGTTCTGGTAGAGGGAGATGACTTGAATGACCCAATTGCCGATCATGTCAGATCCATCCTCGATGGGCATATTGTCCTGAGTCGGGATTTAGCCATTCGGAACCATTATCCGGCAATCGATGTATTGCAAAGTGTCAGTCGTCTCAGCAGCGACCTGAACCAACATGATGACACTTCATGGATCGATCAGGCTCGAGAATCCATGGCAGAATATCACCAACACAAGGACATCATCACTCTTGGGGCGTACAAAGCTGGAACCAACAAAGAGATCGACAAAGCCATATCGGTCAGGCCTGCCCTCAACCAGTTTCTCAAACAGAGGCAGGATGAATCAAGTTATTGGGCCGAGGATATCCACTCACTCAAGCGAATCATGAGTCAGACAACCTCACCGATGAACCCAGAAAAACAAGCAGTCTAGGCACCATGAAAAAATTTTCTTTCAAACTCAACACGCTCCTTTCCTTGCGAACCCAGAGAGAACAAGCCGAGGCGCAAAATTACGCCCAGGCCCTTGCCCAAGTTCAATTATTGAACCAGGAAATCCTTGCGTTGGAATCTTCACTTGAGAAACACCACCAAGATCATGAGTCTAAAATGAGGGAAGGTTACGACTCTCATTCAGCTCAAATGGATCTCAAGGCCATGAACTATTACAAGGCACAGTTAGAGGAGAAGGCCCTCGAGCTACGTTCGGCCCAAAACACCCTGGAAGCAAGGGCTAAAATATTGTCCCAAACCCGCCAGGATAAGGAAGTGATCAAGCAATACCGGGAGGAACTCCAGGATCAGCATCATTACCAAATGCAGTGTCATGAACAAAAGTTAATCGACGAGATGGCTCTTCGCGGAGGTATCCGCACTTCCTGATTACTGATGATTAAGAAACTTCAATCTCCTGCGGTCCTGGTTCTCTTGTCCAGCATGCTCTATTTGCTGACCACCCTGGCTACCTTTGTCTTTTCTTCGGAAAAAGCTTCCACCGAAATTTCGAAAAAGGGAAATGACCTATCGCAGGCGCCCACCAATCATGTCAAGCAGGTCGAAACTCAAGTAGACGGGCCATCTTGGACCTACCGCAATCCGGAGATCAATGCATTGGTCACCGAGTTGCGTTACCGAAAGCAAGCATTTGAAAACAAAGAAAAGGAACTGGCCGCGCGGGAAGTTATGGTCAAGCAATCCGAGCGTGGCCTCCAAAAACTCAAAGCAGAGCTAGAACAAATCAAACAAGAAATCCAGTCCTCTCAAGATACACTCAATCAGTCACGAATGGAGAGTCAGAACACTGCAAGTAATGCCGTGATCACTGCTGAGTCTCTCAAAATGTATACCGATTTGTTCAAAAATCTGGAGCCAGCCGAAATTTTCCAAATCATTGAGGGTAAGAGTAATGCTGAAATCGCTCAAATATGGACAGCCATGAAAGCACCTGATGTTTCCCAGCTGATCCAATATTGGCAGCAGGAACGACCCCAAGAAGGAGACCGCTTAACGGAAATCCTCAACACCTATGTCACTCAGCCTGCTGAGAACTAAATCACAGCAAGAGCCTTGATTTCAATTAAATCGGACCCCTTTAACCATTAATAGTTCCCAGACCTTGCCATGCACGGCGTAAACATTGAACCGACCTCGAAAGCATCTGCCGGGCACCAAGCCCATTCCGGGAAGCTAACAAAACACTCCCCTACCCCATTGGTTTCGTTTAACCAAACCCTAAATGGAAGATTGGAAAGAGCCTCAGGTTCCACCCTCTCAAACAAGGTTGCTGGCTCGAAGTCTGACCCTGGCCAACCCAGCACATCAATAGAGAAATTATCAACCATCCCAGGCACTTCTGGCACCCAACAAACCGATCCTCGTAAGGGAATCAATTTCAACCAAGTCGATGAGATAAGGGACGCTCGGTGGAAACAATCCAAAGGTTCAACAAAGAAAGTCGACGACTTGCTTTCAATCGAACAGGACGAAAAGGCGCACATCAAATCGTCAGCGGCAACAGAACCATCCGATAAACTGACTACGTTGACTGATCCGCGAACTCAGTCCAAACAACTGGCAGGCACGCAAGCGGTTGACATACTCCCCACAGACCCTCGGCCATCTATTTTTCATCGGGCTGCTGATTCCACTCAGCCTTTGTCCTCAAATCAAGACCTGAACGCTCGCAACCCTAAAGTGTCCGGAAAAGTGGATAGACCTCATAAGAGGCCCAGCCATGGATTTGACACCTTTACATCGACCCATCGGGATCGTTGTAAAAGGACTTATCCCAAACGCTCCCAGCGTTGCGATTGTAGGAACACGCAATCCGACAATGTATGGCGCGAGAGTTGCAAGTGAATTCTCTTCAGGCTTTGCTGACCGAGCTTTTGTTGTAGTGAGTGGTGGTGCGTATGGAATCGATACTCATGCACATCGCGGCTGTCTCGCAGCCGAGGGAAGAACTATCGCTGTTGTCGCCTCTGGTGTTGATGTCGATTATCCAGCTGGGAACTCGCGGTTATTTGCCGAAATTCAGGAAAGCGGCGCCATCATCTCTGAAGTGAT
>JALRAZ010000498.1 GCA_023257935.1 Verrucomicrobiota bacterium | reverse complement strand
GGGCTGGAATGCTTTACGCTGTGATTCCGAATTGGCAACTGTTCTGGTTGGCCGATGCCCTTGAGAACGACAAAGTCATCCCGTGGTCCTACGTGGGGCGAGCGTTTGCTTATGTTTGTTGTTATCTTGGGGCTATCATGGCACTTGCCATCATGAGTTTTGAGAACCGAGAATTGAGCTGATACCTCTTTAGATAATTGGATAGGCGACGAAAGTTTGTATGGAACGAAACACGCAAAAAAATGGCCTGGTTAACCTGCTGGGATTGCTAATTGCCTGCCTCGTGGCGGCCTTGATTGGCAATGTGGCGCAATCAGCGACTGCCGCGGTGGGAGCCGTCTTCCTCGGTGTGGGATTTTTGGTGGCGGCCATCAGTTATTTTCAGATGCGACTGGAGCACCGGGAACATCTCGAACATCTCGAATTTGAGGAAATAGCTCGGGATCGTAATCGGGCGGCTCTCTTCGATGAGTCGGGCGTGGATACCTTCATCGCACGCAAGGCAAGAGAACAATTCGAGCGTTTCTTTGTGCCCGCCTTCACAACGCTTCTGGGATTGGCCCAGGGAGTGGGTGTTTATCTGCTCTGGCAATGGCTCCCTCAGGCTCCCATGCCTGATTTGGGCAAAGCACCGCTGGTCATGGTGACCTTTGCGGCCTTTGCTTTGATTCTTTTCATGTTGGGCAAATACAGCTCACGCCTTGCAGGGCTGGAAAAACTTCGACTCCTCAGACCAGGCGGGGCTTATCTGCTGCTCGGTTCAGTCATCTGTGTTGTGGTGGTCATCGCCTTTGCGGGAGGGTGGTTTGATTTTGTCCGTCTAGATTTCCACCTGGCTCGGATCATGGTGCTACTGCTTTCCCTCTCCACTTTGGAATCCTTCGTTAACCTGGTGCTGGAGATTTACCGACCCCGCACCAAGGGCAAAGCCGAGCGCATGCTCTACGAAAGCCGGTTGGTCGGCTTAATGGGGCAGCCTGCAGGTCTTGTGACAACCGCTGCGCAGGCCCTGGATTATCAGTTTGGTTTCAAGGTTTCTGAAACCTGGTTTTATAAGTTTCTCGAGCGTGCCCTGGCCTGGCTGGTACTCTTTCAGTTGGCCATGTTGATGTTGTCCACGACTTTCGTCATCATCGACCCCAATGAACTGGCCATTGTGGAGCGGTTTGGCAAGCCACGCGTTGATGGGGCGGTTCTGGAGCCCGGGTTTCACCTCAAGTGGCCGTGGCCCTTGGAACAGATCCATCGGCATCCTGCCAAGGAACTGCAAAGCTTTAACGTGGGTTACGAGACAGGGGCGAGCCAGGATGATCATGGTGATGACTCACACAGTGAGCAACGGACTTTGCTTTGGACGGCCAGCCACTATGATGAGGAGATCAACTTCCTTGTCGCCAGTCAGGAGCAGGGCGATGGCAATGAAGATCAGACCGTACCGGTTAACTTCCTCTCTGCAGCCGTTCCGGTTCAGTATGTGGTGAATGATTTCAAAGCCTGGTATTACAATCACGCTGAGCCAGCGAAACTCCTCAAGTCCATCGGTTACCGTGAGGTCGTCCGATATTTGGTCAACGTGGATCTCATTGACATCATGTCTGTGGGTCGCCTCAAGGCTGCTGATGAGCTCAAGGCAAATATTCAGGCTCGTGCCGACGCCCTTGGCCTCGGCGTGGAAATTCTCTTTGTTGGTTTGCAGGATATTCACCCACCAGTGGGTGACAAGACGGCCCCGGTCGCCGGCTCCTTTGAGGAAGTCATTGGAGCCGAGCAGGAGATGCAGGCAAAAATCCTGGCTGCCGAAGGTGAGGCGGCTGAAATGGTCCCCCGCAGTCGCGGGGAAGCGGCTCGTTTGGTGAGCGAAGCTCAGGGGGCAAGTTACGAGCGCATCCTCACCAGTGGAGCCAAGGCAAGGCAGTTCAGAGATCTGATCAAAGCCTACCAGTCCGGCCCGGATGTCTTTAAGAAGCGTCGTTATTACGATGCCATGGCGAACTCCCTGACCAATGTTCGCAAGTATGTGATCGTGCCAAGCGAGGTGAACGAAACCTTTATGCTCAACCTGGAAGACAACATCGCCTACGACCTACTAGGGGCTAGACCCGAGGAACGCTGAACACCAACCCCAGAATTTGAATCGATTTTCCGTTAATTAATTATGAACAAACGACTGATTTCACTTATCACTGGCATCATCTTGCTTCTGATTTTTGCCTCCATCCTCTTCATCTTCCAGGTGCGGCAATCTGAGGTGGCTGTGGTGACTACCTTCGGTAGCTACTCGCGTACGATTGAAGAGCCGGGTATGCAGTTCAAAATGCCATGGCCCATTCAAAAGGTCTACAAGTTCGATAACCGCCTGCAGAGTTTTGAGCGCAAGTTCGAGCAAACGACCACCGGGGATGCCAAACCGTTGATCATCGAAGTTTATGTGGGCTGGCGCATCAGTGATCCGAGGATCTTTCTCGAACGGTTCAATGGCGATGTGTTGAAGGCTGAGCGCAATCTGGAGAGCCTGGTTCGGGACGCCAAGAACAGCGTGATCGGGCAGCATCCTTTTCGTGATCTGATCTCGCCGCGGGAGGAAGATCTCAAGTTCGATGATATTGAGTCTGAAATCGTCGAAGCCATCCAATCGGAAGCCAAAGACGGTTATGGCATGCAGGTTGAATTTGCTGGCATCAAGCAACTGGGCCTTCCCGAAAGCAACACTCAAAAGGTGTTTGAACGCATGCGCGCTGACCGACAGCGCCTGGTGAAGCAATACCAGGGAGAGGGGGAAAGCCGCGCCATGGAAATTCGCTCCCGTGCTGAGGCTGAAAGCACTCGTATTCTGAACGAGGCTCGTGCCAAGGCCATCGAAATTGAAGGGCAAGCCGAGGCTCAAGCCAATGAATACTACAAAGTATTTCAGGAAAATCCTGAACTGGCTGAGCTGCTGCTCGGGTTGGAAGCCCTTGAGGCAGCTACCAGAGAAAAAACCACCATCGTCGCCGATCCAACGACCCCTCCTTTCAATCTCTTCCGAGAGGGAGTCAAGGCCCTGGGCGAGAATAAGTCGGTTGGCGACCTGAAATAATCATTCAACCTGACCCGCAGTCCTCATGAGCGATCATCAGAAATCCGACCTGCCCGATCTACCGGATCTGCCCGAGAAGATTCAAAGCACCGGAAGTCCTGCGACCAAGGCGGAGCAGGTGCCCTTGGTGCGTCCGGTAGAAGATTCAACCACCATGGCCCTGGCCGATGCCTTGTCCAGCAGTTTCAAAATTATTCAGGGACTGATGGTAGGTTTGTTTGTCATCTTTCTTGGTTCAGGATTTTTCACCGTCGAACCCAACGAAGTGGCGGTCAAACTGCGTTTTGGTAGGCCAGTGGGAACGGGTGAGGAACGTGTGCTGCAGCAGGGGCTCCATTGGTCGCCTCCCAGCCCCATCGGAGAAGTGGTGAAGATACCCATTGGTGAGACGCGCAGTGTGATCGCCACCAACTGCTGGTATGCTGTGACGCCCGAGATGGAGATTTCGGGGCAGCTACCCTATGCCACCTCATCCTTGAGGCCCGGAGTCGATGGATACGCCCTCACTGCAGATGGCAATATCATCCATGCTCGCGCCGATGCGAAATATTTGATCAGTGATCCTGTCGCCTTCGAATTTGACTTCCTCGACGTTGAGGACCTTCTCCGCAACGCCCTGAACAATGCACTCCTTTTCGCTTCGGCCCAAACGACCGCTGATGATGCCTTGTATCGTGATCGCGCCGGATTCAAGGATCGAGTGAGGTTGCGCTTCCTAGGCAATGTGCAAAAGGCCAAACTGGGAATCACCTTGCAGTCATTGGATGTGCAGACTTTTCCTCCCATGTTTGTCAAAGAGGCCTTTGAGCAGGTGACTCAGACCGAACAGTCGGTCAGCCAGATGCGCAACGAGGCCGAAGGTGATGCCTCCGAAACATTGCGTCGGGCTCAGGGTCGGGCCCAGGCACTCATCAACCAGGGCATCTCCCGAAGCAACCTCATCACCAGCCGCGTGATTGCTGATGCCAAGGTCTTCGAACAGCTCAAACCTCACTACGAGGCAAACCCATCCTTTTTCAGGAGTCGCTTGCTCATTGAACGCATGGGACGCATCCTGACCCAGGCTCATGATACCTGGCTGCTTCCCATGGCAGGAGAGGGCCGGACTCAGGAACTGCGACTACAACTCAACCGTGAGCCAACCCTGACCGGCGGGAATCAAGACGCAGAAGATGGCAACAACTAAAGAACCAGCCTTCTCTTGCCTATCCAATTTTCAATCTTAGACCTATAGCTCATGCAAGTTACCTCTCTCCTCAGTCAGAAGCACGACAACCATCACCATCATCACCATCATGATGATCACGATCATTGTGAAGGTTGCGGGCATGACCACGAGCATACGGAGATTCGCCTGAATCAAATCCTGATCGGGCTGCTCTTCATCATCAATTCTTTCATCATCCATTACTTTTTCGACAACGGTAAGGTTGTGGGCGATGTCAATGCGATGATCGGGGCGTTGTTACTTGGCTACCCCATTGTCTGGACTGCTATCAAGGACCTGCGCAAGGGACGCCTGAGCACCAATGAACTGGTTGCTTTGGCTGTGCTTGCATCCTTTGCCTTGGGTGAATACCAGGAATCAGGATTAGTTGCTTTCTTCATGCTTCTGGGTGAAATCATCGAAACCCGCACAGCTGAAGGGGCCAGGGCCTCCATTGAGTCACTTGTCAAGCTGACCCCAACCAAGGCCAGGAGGTTAAAGGATGGCAAGGAGCAGGAAGTGGAGGTGAAAGACCTGAAAGTGGGTGATGTGATTCGCATTCGCCCAGGTGACAACGTGGCAGCTGATGGGGTGATCGTGACCGGCCAGGCTTCCATCAATCAGGCCAACATCACCGGAGAATCGCTGCCCGTTGACAAAAAGGCTGGAGATGAGGTGTTTGCTGGCACACAGAATCTTACCGGAGTGTTGGAAGTTGAAGTCACTCGAGCCGATGCTGAGACCACCCTTGGTCGGGTGCACGATCTCATTCTGGCAGCCGAGAAGACCAAATTACCGATCATGCGTATTGTGGATCAATACATGGGTTTTTACACACCTTTGGTATTGCTCGTCGGGGCCCTGGTCTGGGGCTTCACTCAGGATCTGAGTCGTGTGATCACTGTTTTCATTATCGCATGCCCCTGTGCTTTCATCCTGGCTACACCCACGGCCATGGTCGCTGCGCTTTCGTCGGCTGCGCGACTTGGCATCCTCATCAAGAACGTGGCGGACATCGAACTCTCAGCCAAGATCAACGCCTTCATTTTCGACAAAACGGGCACCCTGACCACCGGCAAACTCGCTGTCAGTCGGCTGGCTCCGCAGGATGGTATCAAGCCTGCCGAGTTGCTGCATCTGGCCGCCTCGGCTGAGAAATACAGCAACCATCCTACGGCTCGAGCTCTTTCCCAGTTGGCCTCAGAGGCAGGGCTAGAGTTGAGTGAACCGGAAGGTTTCAATGAGACCGCTGGAAAGGGTATCACGGCCAAGGTCAGTGGGTCACAAATCATCGTAGGACGTGCAAACTGGCTCAAGGATAACGGCCTTGAAGACTCCTTCATGAGCACGGTTGACTTGAGCGAGGCCGAAGGCTACAGCCTGCTCTACGTAGCTCGCGATGGTGAGTTTATTGGCTGGATTGGGCTTCAGGACCAAACGCGGCATGAAGCACGTGAATCCCTCGAGGGCCTGATTGATGCAGACATCCGTCGCATTGCGATGGTTTCGGGTGACCGGCAACCTGTGGCCACGAGGGTGGCTGCAGAGATTGGTTGTGAAGAGGTAGTCGCTGAATGCCTTCCCCAGAACAAGGTTGAATATGTTCACAAGATGAAGGCCAAGGGATATCGAGTCGCTGTGGTTGGGGATGGGGTTAACGATGCTCCGGCCCTAGCAGCAGGAGACCTTGGCATTGCCATGGGAGCGGCGGGCAGTGAAGTGGCCATCCACAGCGCGACCATCGCGCTGATGAACAATGATCTCAGGAGGTTGCCTTTCCTCATCCGCCTCTCACGCCAGACCCGCTCGGTTATCAACCAGAACTTCCTTTTTGGTGTCATCTTCGTGATTGGTGGTTTCGTATTAGCCGCCATGGCCTACATCAATCCCATTTTGGCTGCGGTGTTGCACGTGGCAGGCTCTCTGCTGGTTGTATTCAACAGTTTCCGCTTGGTACGATCCGGTGAAGAGCTTGAGCCGTTTGAGCAAGTCGCCGAAGAAGCTGCTGCTCCAAGCAACCCACCCTCGACTGA
>JALRAZ010000487.1 GCA_023257935.1 Verrucomicrobiota bacterium | reverse complement strand
GATTTCATCAACTGGGCCAATCGCAAGAGCGGCCTAGTCAATGAAACGGGCTCTGTTACCTACAGTGAGCGTATCGCCAGAGGTCGGGCTCGCTTCTACCGCGCTCAATTAGAAGAATAAGCCCTTTTTGCGCTTAAATCCGAGGCTTTCAGCCATCAGCTCACCCAATCCGGGTGAGCTGATTATTTTTGTAACTTTTTGCTTTCTCCCCTTGTCAAATCTCGCTCATTGAAGAACTTTGACTCTGTTCCGAAGACAGTCAGTCCAACGGGTGCGAAGAAAAAACCAAACCGGCTTGTGCGTAGATGTGACTTTAATCAATCAACTTTACTGACGCTTTGCTTGGCAGTGATCGGCGCTTTGGCTCTGGTCGCATGCAAGACGTCCTATTATCGGGACAAAACCGACAGGGATGTTTATGCCATACTCGATCAAATTCAGGCAGATCTCTTTGGCAAGGAGGAGGATTTTACGATTGATACGCGTTATTCTGAGCGCGATGTGGATGAGGTCACCCGTGAGGAAATCTTCGCGGATCGAAGCCTGCAGCAGGCCATGGAAATCAATGTGGACCGTGCGTTGGAGCTGGCCATTGAGGGGAGCCGAGAATACCAGACTCAAAAGGAGTCGCTCTATCTATCTGCTTTGGGGTTGAGCGAGACGGAGTTTGTCTTCAGTCCTCAGTTTCTGGCGACCGCAGGGGCCGATTACACTGACCCGCAGGGTGGTGGGGATTCTCTTGGGGGCGTATCGAGCCGACTTTCTGTCTCTCAATTCATGCGAACCGGTGGAAGGATCAGTGCCAACTTGGCTCGTGATCTGACTCGGTTTTATGTGGGCAGCCCCCGTCAACAGGTTTCTGATGCCATCAGTCTCAACCTGAGCCAGCCTTTACTGCGTGGGTTTGGTAGTAGGGTCGCAGCCGAAAATCTCAGGCAATCTGAGCGCAATGTGATTTATGCCATTAGAGGTTTCAATCACTATCAGAATCAGTTCGCCGTTCAAAAAGTGTTGGATTATTTCCGATTGCTCAGAGGTAGGGATATCATCCGCAATAGTTTCGCCGATTATCAGAGCCGTACTAATGAAACAGCTCGACTGGTTGAGCAGCTTGAGGCAGGTCGTGTCTCCACAGTGGACCTTGGTGAAATCCAACAAGCCGAATTGACCTCCAAGAATAATTATATCAACGCGATTGCTTCCTACGGGACTGATCTGGATAGCTTTAAAATAGACCTTGGGCTTCCTTTGGGGATCGATCTCAAGCTAGATGATTCGGCGTTGGAGAACATAACCAAAGTTGGGCTGCCTTTGCTTGAGCTGGATGCTGAACGGGCTTTTGAATTGGCTATCGAATACTCTTGGCCTCTGATGAACCAAATCGATCAATTCGAAGATGCCAAGCGCAAAGTCTATGTGGCTGCGAATCGACTGAAGCCTGGCTTGGACTTTTTTGCCAATGCCTCATTGAGTGACAGCAATGATTCGATCAACCAATACGCCAGCTTCGACTCGGATAACCTTCGAACCTCCATGGGCTTTGAACTGGATATCCCAATCAATCGCTTCAGTGAACGCAACCAATACCGAACCACGCTGATCAATTTTGAGCGGGCGCTTCGAAATTTGGGGCTGGCCCTGGATAATAAGCGTAACGCCATACGACTCGCTCTGCGTAACCTCAAACAATACGAGCAAAATTACGAGATTCAGAAAATCTCCATGGAGCTTGCCTCCAAACGGGTCACTGGGGCCAGCTTGACCTACCAAGCAGGTCGCGCCACGGTCGACCAAATCGTGCGCGCTCAGGATAATTTGGTTGCGGCTCGTAATGCATTGAGCACCACGATGGTCAACTATATCGGGGAAAGGATGAACTTGTTACTAGAAATCGGCATCCTGAGGGCCGATCGCGAGGATTTTTGGATCAGTCAGGATGCCGTGGTGGTGGATCTAAAATCTGAACAGCTGTCCCAAAGGCCCGAAGCGATTACTCCCGCAGATAACAACCCGCAATTGCTTAAGACACCGGACCAACTTTTTCAATAATCAGCCATGAACCAATCAAAAGAGAACGGCAAAACTTCGCTTGCTTCGGGATTAAGACTCAAAGTGATCCTCGGGTTACTTGTCCTGCTTGTAATATGGGCCTTCACCCGATCTGATAGCAATGAGGATGGCGACCAGTCCACTTTCGAGGTGGTACGCGGAGATTTCCTAGTTTCCGTGACAGCCGGTGGGACACTGGAAGCGGTCAATCAGGAAATCATTCGTAACGAGGTCGACGGCACTTCTCGCATCATCTACATCATTCCCGAAGGGGAGGTAGTCAAGTCTGGTGATCTGTTGGTTGAGTTGGATTCTGCCGAAGCGGTGGAGCAAGTCAATCAGCAGAAGCTCAGCTATGAAAGTGCTGTGCAGACTTTTGAGGCCGCCAAGGCCAACCTTGAAATTGAGCGGAGTCAGGTGCAGAGCCTGATTGATACAGCCATCCTCAATACCAACTTTGCCTACATCGACTATCGTAAATTTATTGAAGGCGACCGTCTACAGCAGCTCAGGAATGCAGAAATTGCGATCCAGCAGGGTGAAGAAGCTCTGAAGATCAATCAAAATCAGCTCTATTGGTCACAAAGGCTTTTTGATCAAGGGTTCGAAGCCAAAACAAACCTTGAGCGGGATCAGACCTTGGTTACCAATTCGCTTCTTGGGCTTGAGCAGGCTCGCACCGAATACAAAATGCTGGAAATGTATGACCTCCCCAAACTCGAGGAAACCTATGTTTCAGCCCTTATCGAGGCTTCCAATGAATTAGCGCGCGTGATCCTCCAGGCCACAAACACCCTGAACAAAGCTGTTGCGGATTTGATTACTCAAAGCAACACCTTGAGACTCAATCAAGAGCGATTGCAGCGAGAAGAGGAGCAACTCGACAAGTCCAAGATCTTTGCGCCCAAAGGTGGCATGGTGGTCTACGCCAAAACTCGCAGCCGTTTCAGTTCTGAATCCATGATCGAGGAAGGGGCTCAGGTGCGCAACCGCCAGGAGCTGATTACCCTTCCCGATACGTCTCAGATGAAGGTCGATGTCAAGATTCACGAATCCCAGATCAATAAAATCAAAAAAGGACAGACCACTTTCATCGTCCTGGATCAACAACCTGATCAACGTTACAAAGGGATCGTTAGCAAGGTTGCCCCGCTGCCGGACTCCGCCTCGTTTTTCAGTGATCCGAATCTCAAAGAATATGCCACGGAGATTCTGGTTACCGACACCCTTCCTGACTTGAAACCTGGAGTCTCGGCAAGGGCTGAAATTGTGATCACCAACATTCCTAACACCCTCAAGGTTCCCATTCAGTCGGTGACGACTACTGATGGCAAGCAAGTCGTCTTCAAAAGAGGGTTGCGAAGTGCTGAACCCATGCCTGTTGAGGTGGGGCTCTTCAATACTAAATTCATAGAAGTCCTTGATGGCATCAAGGAGGGCGACGAGATCTTGCTAGCTCCCCCACTTCAAATGGAGGAGATCAATCTAGCAGGGGAAGTATTTGGGGATGACGAGAAAATAAGCGCTTCTGATCTTAAGCCTGATAACGCGGCGTTGGATCAAATGGAAAAATCAAGTCGTCCTCGAGGCAACGACAATGGTCAAGGAGGCAACGCCCGTCAAGGGGGGCAGGGGGCTGGAGGGAGAGGTTCTGGGGGAGGCCCAGGAGGAGGGGGTTTTGATAGGGAAGCTATGATGAAGCGGCTCGATACCGATGGTGACGGCACGATCAGCGAAGCCGAAAGAGAGGCCGCTAGAAAACAATTTCAGGGAGGCCAGGGGCGTCCTCAATAAGGAGTGCCCCCGAGCTATAAACGGTTTCAGGAATTTGGAAGACGAATCGTGGCTGAAGACCCCATCATCAAAATCGAAGGTATTGAGCGCAAGTATGTCATGGGAGATGACATCGAAGTGATGGCGCTTGATGGGGTGAATATTTCCATCCATCAGGGAGAATATGTGGCCATCATGGGGCCCTCGGGCTCAGGAAAATCTACCATGCTCAACCTCCTTGGATGCCTGGATCGACCGACTGCGGGATCTTATTGGCTGGGAGGAGAGGATGTGGCCAAGATGGATGATGACTCCCTCTCTGATGTACGCGGTCGCCGCATTGGGTTTATTTTTCAATCCTACAATCTCATTGCCCAGTTGACGGTCCTCGAGAACATCCAGGTGCCGTTATTCTATCAAGGTAAGAGTATGGCCGAATCTTACGATCGGTGTGTGAAACTTGCCAATTTGGTGGGCTTGGGAGAGCGATTGACCCACCGCCCCAATCAACTCAGTGGTGGACAGCAACAGCGCGTAGCCATCGCGCGTTCACTTGTCAATGATCCACTCATGATCTTGGCTGATGAGCCGACCGGAAACCTTGATTCCAAAACGGGTCTTGAAGTGCTCGATCTTATAGATGACCTCAACGACGATGGTAAAACCATCGTTCTTGTGACTCATGACAACTACGTGGCCGAGAGAGCACATCGTGTGATTCACATGAAGGATGGTCATGTGGACCGAGAGGAAATCAAGCGACAGGCTGGAGAAAGCCGGCAAAAAGTCTACAAGAGGCGTTAGGGAGGATGGTCAACTACCAACAGTTCATGAGCACTGTGCAGTTGGGTATCAAAACCCTGCTACTGCATAAACTCAGGTCGGGATTGACTATGCTCGGCATCATTTTTGGGGTTTGCTCCGTGATCGCCATGCTGGCTATCGGAGAGGGAGCCTCCTTCGAGGCCCAGGAGCGAATCAAGGCCCTTGGCAGCAACAACATCATTGTGCGCAGTGTCAAACCACCTGAAGAATCTCGCGAACAGAACAATACCAGCGGCCGAGGGAGCGGCATACGATATGGGTTGACCTATGATGATGCCTCACGCGTTTATTCCACCATACCTGGGGTAGAGCGTGTTCTGCCCATGCGTCTTATTCGCGAGCGAATACGCTTTTTCGAAATTGAGTTACCATGTCAGGTGATTGGCACCCTTTCCTTTTATCCGGAAATTGTCAGCATTGATTTGCTCAAGGGGCGTTTCATTGCGCATATGGATGAGGTCTACAAGCAGAACGTTTGTGTCCTGACGAGCTCCTTGGCGCAGCGACTTTTTCCCTATCACGATCCGCTGGAGCAAACCATCAAGATTGCCGGGGTTTACTACCGGGTGGTAGGTTTGGTCAGGGAAATCAATACACCCGGTGATCGACCTCAATCAGGGGAGAGTGAGGGGGAAACACTGGATAATAATGTCTACATTCCACTATCTACTTGTAAGGCCCGTTTTGGCGAAACCCTTGTTAAGCGCACGGGTAACACAGTCAATTCCGAGACGGTTCAACTGCATGAAATGCGTATTCAAATGAAGGACCATTTATTTGTTGAATCAGCTGATCCGCAAGTCAGGACCATGCTTACTCGATTTCATCGTGATGTGGACTATGAGATCACTGTCCCCTTGCAGCTACTTCGACAGGCTGAGGCAACCAAGCGCATGTTTAACATCGTGTTGGGGTCCATTGCAGCCATCTCCCTCATTGTTGGTGGGATTGGCATCATGAACATCATGCTCGCCAATGTGACCGAGCGCACTCGTGAAATCGGTGTGCGTCGAGCCCTGGGAGGCAAGAAACGAGATATCATCACACAGTTTCTGGTTGAGACCGTGGTTCTCTCCATCGGGGGAGGCTTGGTGGGGGTTGTGGTGGGTGTCATCGTGCCTCTTGTAGTGACCGCATCCACTGGGATGCAGACGATCATCACCTGGTGGTCAGTTGCCCTAGCATTCAGCATCTCCGGGGCTATTGGGGTGGTGTTTGGTATCTATCCAGCTAATGCCGCTGCCAGCCTGGATCCCATCGAGGCCCTCCGTCACGAATAGGCTCAATTGAGTCTCAAGGCCTCGACCTAACCCAGCGTCTCTTTGAAAAGCTGCAAAAGTTAAAAGTCTTTCCAACAGAGTGATTTCAGTACATCTTGATCAAGAATAGTTGATCATGTGGGTCAACCGAAACACGGTCAGTCCGTCATGCAAGATTATCGATATCCTCTTTTGAGAGTCACCCAAGGCAAACGACCAGCTGGTTTCACGCTCATTGAATTACTAGTGGTCATTGCCATTATTGCCATCTTGGCAGGGATGCTCCTACCGGCGCTGAGTGCAGCCAAGAACAAGGCTCATCGAGCCAATTGCATCAACAACCTTCGCCAACTAGGCATCGCTACCTTCATTTATGCTGATGACCACGAGGACAAGCTTTACCCATCGCTATTCAATCCTGAGCAACTGCCCGGCAGCAGCCCCTGGTGGTCCTATCGACTTTTCGGTGGAGCTGATGGTCAGCCTGCTGACCTCGACTTCCCGTTCAATCACGGCCATTTGTTTCGCTATGGTTATATTACTGAGCCCAGATTATTTTATGATCCAGGTCTCAAGGGGATTGACGCCAACCTTGAGGGCAGGGGTTATGAGTTAAAGTATTACCAGAATGCTCAGCATCCTTTTCCTGTGGCACAGGGCGCCTGGGTTAGGTCCAGTTACGTTTATTATCCTCAATCAAGGCAGTCAGCCTTCGCCAGCACGGATGACTTGAATCAGGCTCAGTGGCGAAAAGTGGCAACCAAAACCACTCAAATGGCCTCAGATCGTACTTTCTTCACTGGATTTATCTATTCTTACAAGACCATCCCCCATAAAACCAACCGGAGCCCGGTTGGTTTGAATGTACTCTGGGGCGATGGCCATGTTTCCTTCTCTAGCGATCCCAGGGCCTTTGACCTCTCTCTTTGGGATATTCCTGAAGGTTCGACTGCTGGTGATCTGAATCCTGGGAACAATCCTGATCGTTTTCGGTCCATCGTCGGTTGGCTCAGACCTTAATGTCCGGGCGCTAACCTGCTCATCACCCTCTGAGTTTTGAATCTGGGAAGGGGTTTCAGGTCAAATTCTCTGACCGACTCAAAGCCAGCTGGACAGCTTCCTTCAACTGCCCAGCCGTAAAAGGTTTTTGAAGACGTTGATGGATACTGAGTTCATCCAGCTTCTCAAGGATGGACTGATCAAAACGCCCGCTCACCACCGCGATCGGTAGGCTGGGATGGAGTTGCCTAGCTAATCCAGCAAACTCGATGCCGTCCATTTCAGGCATCGCAACGTCTGTGATGATCAACGCAAGACTTTTTCCTACTTGTGTTAGCTTGGCCAGAGCGTCGATGCCATTTTGGGCGAAGATGATCTCATACCCTGCTCGTGTCAAAACAGCTCCAGCGATTTTTCTTAATGCCTCCTCATCTTCGACGTAGAGGATGGGTCCTGGTTGTTGAGGCGTTTCGATCTTTTTTTGATCTGCACCGCAGGAAGAGTTCAATGGTGATTCCTTGATGATCGTTTCAGAGTCTGGCGGCTCAGCAGGAAAGTAGAGCGCGAAGGTACGGATCGATTGCTTATTGATATGAGCTGTTATGAAGCCCCTCATGGACTCGACGATTAACTTGACCCCTTGCAGGTCTTCGGGGATGCCATCCTGAGTTGGTGGCTGCGGCATGAGCTCGGTTTGGCATTTGTCTATCCGGTCACTTATCCGGATGCACACATGATTTCCAGGCTTCACTTGTGAAGGGAGTCCCTCCATGGCTTTCAGCGTGGAGGGTTCCAGTATGATATCGCAGAGATTGATCTGGATATGGTCGATTTTTTGCCTGGCCTGTTTGAAATGGAGACAAAGACTTAGAATGATGAGGCGCATGTCAGCCCTACGGCCCTGCACCCACGAAACTGGTTTTCCGGTTGCCATGTAGGGCTCAGGGCTCTGGCGCAGGGCAGCATGCAGCATGGGCAGAAAAGATTGGATTTCGCTAGCTGGATCAAACTGGCAACTGGGGCTATCAGTTGTCTTGAGATAATCAAAAGCCCCCTTCAGCGATGCGGTCAGCTTCCTGAGGTCACTTTGCCATTTTTCAAAGATCTCTCGGTCAGATCCTTGACTGCTTTTTTGGATTAAATCAGTAGTCAACATCAGCGGTGTCAGCTGGTTGTTGATTTCATGCGCCATCCCTCCAGCAACAATCCGTGAATGATTTAAAGCTATACTTTGCCTGATCAGATTTTCCTTATTCTCCAACCCATCACTGAGTGGTTGTTTCAGGGTGATCAGGAGTCTGTGCATGCCATGGTCTTCAAATCGCTCGAAGCAGCATTGCCATTGAGCCACTAAGCCAGAACTAAGATTCAAGGTGCTTACAAAAACTTTTTTCGTCTTGTCGTCTTGGTGGCCCAACCAGTCAGCGAGGGATTGGCCTTGAATGCTTTCGTGTGGCGATAACCAGCTATCTAGATGACTGCCTTGGAGTGGGTAAGCATCGGTTTCTAATAATCGCAGTGCCCCCTGACTGGCATGAACGATCATCAAGTTGCTGGCGTCGCAGATAAGGATGATAGGGTCCATGATGATGATTCGAAGGCAAATGATTGACCCAGGTGGGTCCGAGCCCAATAGCAGTGAAGCACTCGTTGCCTCATAGTCTGCCAGGTTCTCGGTTGCCTTTGCCAATCACCTGGGTGAGGGAGTCTCCCAGGTCTTGACGCATGGCATCGGCCAGACCTTGCATCTTCCTGACGATTTCAGGGTGTTGTTTGCTCAGGTCGATTGTTTCCCCTATATCCTTTTCCAGGTTGAACAGTGAAAGATCAATGCGTGACTGTTCGTATTCGCTTGGGATGCCTTGTGTCCCTCCAGGTCTTCCGGCCATGGTGCGATAGCCATGGGGAAAGTGTAATTTCCACGGGCCCATTCGCATGGCTTGAAGCTCTCTACCATAATACATGAAATAGGCCTCATGAGGGCTCTTGGCATCTGGATCTCCCATGAGTAGTGGAGCAATGTTCTTGCCGTCAATGGGGTGCTCAGGTAGATCGGCCCCAATCAAATGCGCAATAGTCGGGAGTAAGTCAATCGTCATGGCTGGTTGTTCGCAGCGCGTGTCAGCTGGTATGGTCCCTGGCCACCACGCGATCGTAGGTTCCCGGCACCCACCATCGAACATGGTTCCTTTACCTTCCCTGAGAGGACCCGCCGAGCCAGCATGGTCTCCATAACTTAACCAAGGACCGTTATCGGAGGTGAAAAGGACGAGGGTTTTTTGGTCGAGTCGATTCCTGCGTAGAGCTTCAAGGATTTCCCCCACTGACCAATCGACCTCCATCATCACATCACCGAAAAGACCTGAACCGCTTTTGCCTTTGAACTTATCCGAGACATACAAGGGCACGTGCACCATGGAGTGAGGGACGTAGAGAAAAAACGGCTGGTGCTTGTTGGCTTCAATGAAAGCCACGGCACGCTCGGTATACTGAGTGGTCAGCTGCTCCTGATCTTCTGGGGTAACCTCTGGGCGGATGATTTTATTTTGTTCGATCAAGGGGAGGTGGGGCCAGCGCTTGAGGCGTTCCTCCACTGAAAGATGGCGTACCCCGGGATGGTATGGCCACATGTCGTTGGAATAGGGGAGACCATAATAATGGTCAAAACCATGCTGAAGCGGAAGGAATGGTTCGTGATGACCCAGGTGCCATTTGCCAAAAATGGCGGTGGCATAACCCTGTTGCTTGCAGATTTCTGCCAGTGTGACTTCATCTTGATGGATGCCGTGCTTGGCGCCAGGTCCTAGTGCACCCAGAATACCAATGCGTACGTTGTAGCATCCAGTTAGCAGGCCGGCTCGACTGGCTGAACAAACCGCCTGGGTGACATAGAAGTCGGTGAAGAGTCTCCCCTCCTTGGCCATTCGATCTAGATTGGGCGTAGGGTAGCCTTTAGCTCCAAAGGGTCCAATATCAGCATAGGCCATGTCATCCATGAAGATGACAACAATGTTAGGCGAGCTAGGTCTTGGACTTTGCTGGGCTTCTAACAAGGTGTCTGAGCCCATCCCCAGCAAGGATAGCAAAACCAGAAGGATGACCCTCCCGTGTCCGATTGGTAAGAGCAGCTTCCTGTGCATGAAATCATGATCGCAAAGCTCCTCTCTTAAGGCAAGCCAGCAGGGTGCTCAGGCGCTTGAAGGACCTCGATAAACACAACGTGCGGTGCAGGTCTCTGCCACGACGATTTCCTTGAGCAGGGGAAGGGTAGGGCTTAATCGCTCCCAAATCCAAAGAGCGACATTTTCGCTGGTTGGATTATCCAGTCCCTCAACTTCATTGAGGTAGTGATGATCCAGCCGTTCCCAAATGGGTTTAAAGGCCTTGCTAATCTCGGCGTAATCCATGACCCATCCAAAGGTAGGGTCACAAGGGCCATCCACCACGACCTCAACCTGAAAACTATGGCCATGCAACCTACGGCACTTGTGATCTGCCGGTAGGTGAGGAAGAAGGTGGGCGGCTTCGAATTGAAAGGTTTTTCTTAGTTCCATGAAAAAGTGATTGCGGGTGGTTTGAGTTTAGACTTCCCAGTCTACCCAGCGGACCAGATCGGCTAGTGCTGGGCGACCATCGTGGCGCCATCCAAGAGGGGGTTGTTGCATGGAGCCGATGGGACAAATGCGAGACACACCCCATCGTCCCATGACTTCCACAATCTCATCGGCCTCACTTGGTGCAGCGGCTAATGCCAAGGTGGAGACCTTCCCATGCATGCTTTCCAGCCCGTCGATCACCTCTTTGACCCGTTCGATGCGTTTGACGTAGATGAAGCGGTTGAGACACGAGGTTTGAAATATGGGGTCCTCCTCGAAGACAACGGTCCAATTTGTGTTTCCCTTACTTTCCCAGAAAGCCGTTCCGGGGGCATGCGCCGCACGGATTGTGTAAAAAGATCTTCTTGAGCGGATGCGCGCCGCTTCCCCAGGAAGAATGCTGCCCCTGGGTTCTTCCAATTCTCGATCCTGCAGATAATCTGCCAGGCGTTCGGCAAACTGTATGGGTGGCAGATCTGGATTGTCCTCCACATAAATCACGTGAGGAGAAAGGCATCCGCGTTGATTCCACGCGACAATATCGTCCACCACTTTGTGGAGTAGCTTGCGGGTGCTCAGGCCCTGAAGAGCCCCTTTGGTAATGAGTGCGGCACTCACTTTGTGACCGTATGCGAGGAATCGTTTGGAGGGTGTGACGCGCTGATGGACCGAAGCGAGTGTCGCGTCTGATCCGGTGGCTGTAATGGTTTCAGCCTCGTCCATGGCAATGGTTTCTAGTTCATGATCCCCTCCTTCCCACTCGGCCACCTCGAGGCATGTGCCCAATTTTGGGTCCGCATCATAAAGGGAGTGGGCCAGCATCCTGGCAAGGAAAGACCCTCCCGATGGGCATTTGATCAGTTGGGCTGATTTGGTCAGAATGCCTAGAATCATGTGAGTGAAAATGGCATTGGGTAATGCCCCGCCTGAGATGTGAAAAATCAATTCAGAACCAAAAGCCATGCTCAATCGTTGCCCGGATGGATCTGCCTCATTGGAGCAGGGTTGATCCAGTCGCTTGAGATGTCCAAGGTCCTGCTGAATCAGGGCTTGCAGGCTGGTTTCATTCATCTGTGCCATGAACTGGTCGATTCCCTTGGTCAGGGTAGTCAGCGGAAATCCCGTTTCCTGAGGCCCCCTCTCAAGGGTCCATTTTCTGATGGGGTAATGTTCGAGGGTCCAGTTTTCAGCCACATTGGCAAGGGTTCGAATCAGGGTCGGTGTGGTTCTTTCCTGAAGGTACTGCCTTCTGTTTCGTTTGAGGGTCAGGCACGCCTCCCGTAAGGTTTTGGGTTCGAGCCTTTGGCCAGATCCCATGTCTGCCAGGAAGTAGTTCGGGAGTTTCATGTGATGGGTTGCTTAAAAGTTATCAGAGGTTAATGAGCAGCCTCTCAATTCGGATCCAGTGGCTCTGCCTACCCAATAGAAACCCTGCCCATTTTCCCGGACCAAATCTTCTGTGAGAACACTGAGGCCTGACCATAGGTTTGCCAGATCCACAATCTGCAGCATGCCGATCTCTCCTTGAGCCACTTGTCTTCCTGTTTCTGGATCAAGAATTCGGTGGCGTGCCCAAGGTGGGAAGACAAAAGGTCCTGGCCGTGTGGGTTCCTCGCCTTCCCGCTGATGGGTCGGGTAAGCCTGGGATGAAAGTTCGCTCATGCCATATTCTCGAAGAATGCATTCCGGGCTTATACCCAGCGCATCCTTCATTAATCCATCAAAAGCCTCCCTGGAAAGTTCGCGACTTTGCCCTTTATAGCCACCTGTTTCAAACACAGTGCTGCCAAGGGGTAAGCGTAAATGATTGGAGGATTGTTTGATGTAGTCCAATAGCTGAACCCACATAAATGCGGTGGCAAAGAGATGGGTAGGCCTGTCTAGAGCGCGGAGTTTGTTCACCACCTCTTGCATGGGCAGCTCCCAGGATCCCTGCTTACCAAGTCTTCCCAGAAAATGACTCTGAACCTGTTCGCTCTGGTGAGAAGCCATGGTAGCAAACATGTGAACCAGAGAGGAATGAGGGACTTCTCTTGGCGGTGGGCTTAGGAATAACCATTCGGTCCCTGGTTCACGGCAATGGATCCATGGTCGGTGGCAATTTGCCCATGCCACCAAGCTAGCCTCATAAAGGTGCAGCGATTGAGCACTGTGCCAGTGGCGACTGCTTTGGCTGCTCGTGGTGCCACTGGAATAGAAAACATGCTCACGACTCGCTGGATCGAGGCAGGTCCAGTCAAAGGTTTTGAAGGCCTGGGTGGGAATGCCAGGAATTTGATGCCAATGGGTCCAGTCACTCGGTTTGTTTCCCGTTTGATCCAGCCAAGTCTTGAAAGCCCCGTTGGTTTCATATTGAAGGCGTGCTGCAGCCAGAGCCAACTCATTGAAACGAGCATCCTCCAGATTGGTTTTTTCTGCATCCCAAATGCGAGTACTAGGAGACTCCAACTGGATGTAGGTTACCAGTTCTTCATGGAGAGATGCCAGTTGACGTTTCAGCGATGTCATGCGGTTTTTTTGATTTGTTCCCCAATATAGAGGGATTGGATGCTGGTTGACCGCCACAGCCTCCAAGGCTTGTAGTCAACACGAATGCTTCAATGGGTCAATGGTGAATCTTGCCCTGGGGCTTGCTTGTCTGAAGGTGACCGCTTGGGGATCGATGATTTGGTTTTTAAGCTATCAGTCCGCAGGCCGTATCATGGCAGTGGTTACGCATGGGCTTTGATTGCCCGAGCAGGGTTGGAGCTTGCCTTTTATCGCAAAGCGTGGGCAATTTGGCCATGGATGGACATGCGCGATCCCATGACGTCAGGAAAACCAAGTATTCAGGCTTCTATTGAACTTTCAGGAAACGCTGATGATGAAGCCACACTGGTTGAGGACAATCTGGCTGAGGAATCTCCTTCGGCAAACTCTTCCTCAGGGATGGGTTACCGTCAGTTAAACGACAACTTTCACTCGATTGTTGAATCTCAGTCCATCTACTATCCCGTTGCCTACCGGTTTCAGAAGCAAATTGGGAGTGGGCAGCAGGGGGTTGTGTTCCATGCCCAAAGGCATGGCTCTAGAGGTTGTGTGACCGAACATGCTGTCAAGGTCTTTGATCCTGGGATTTATCCCAACGTCAAAAAATACTGGACCGACATGGGTAGGATTGCTGCCCAGCTTTCCAAGCTCCAGGCAGTCAGGTCTCCCAATCTGGTGGATTGTGACATCTACGAGGAAAGCAATGGCATAGGATTTGTTCAGATGGAACTCATCCGGGGCATCACCCTGCTTCAGCTTCTGGACCCCGATGTGATGGAAACCGTTCGTATGAAGTGCTCCCTCAGCGAATGGGAGTCCCTCACCAAAATCATCTTCAACCGGTTCCAGCATCGATGGTGTATCCAGCCAGGAGTGGCCATTCACATCATGCGGCAGATGCTCTCGGGTTTGGAAACCCTTCATGCTTCCAAATACCTTCATTGTGACATCAAGCCGAGCAACACCATGATTGACCCGTTGGGTTATGTTAAAATCATCGATTTTGGACGTGCTAATTTGATTCACGAAAAATCAAGCATCCTCCTTGGAACCCCCATGTTCATGGCTCCCGAAATCCATGATCGTGCGCGTGCCTCCATTCAATCCGACCTTTACAGCGTGGGGCTGGTTGGGCTGTTTTTGATGACAGGCAGACCTCTTTCTGATGATGCTTCCCTATCCGAAGCTCAGCTCAAGCACCTTAAATGCCAGCTTCCAAACGAGCTGCCCGGAATCCTGCCATCCTACGTGACCCGTAATGAGCGCTTTCTTCAGATCCTACAGCGCTTTCTGGATCCTGATCCGGCTCGACGCTTTGATGATGCACGAAAGGCTGAATCCTATGGCGAAGGGCTGGCCATCGTGCACAAGCAACTGACTCAGTTGAATATTGATTCTGAATATCGCAGGGATCTGGCCCACTATTTGGAAAAATATCAAGGTCCAGTGAACTTATTTGCCAACTCGGCAGTTTAATCGAACTGGGCAGCAAATCATGACAACAACCTCGCAAAAGAGCCTGGCGGTCATTGCAAACGGGAGCGGGAGCTATGGCGTTGAGGTGGTAGAGGTCAATCCTCCAGGAGCCGGTGAGGTAAGGGTTCGACTCGTTGCCTCAGGATTGTGTCATACAGACCATGACTCGATTCAGTGGGGCCGTCCCTTAATTCTGGGACACGAAGGAGCGGGAGTGGTTGATGCGGTGGGTGAAGGGGTCACGCGATTGGCACCTGGCGATCGTGTGTTGCTCAACTGGGCTATCTCCTGTGGGAATTGCTTTCAATGTCGGGGTGGGGCACACGCACTGTGTGAGAGGCATTCACCGGTGGCTGGAACTGAGCCCTCCCTAGGGCATGCTCACCCCGAGGCCACGACCTTTCGAGGAAAACCGATTGAGCGCTCTTTTAACCTTGGTACGCTTTCAGAGTGGACTGTCGTGAGGCAGGAGGCCGTGGTCAGACTTCCCGAGGGTATCCCTTTCAGTTCGGCCTGTATCATGGGTTGCGGTGTGATGACCGGGTATGGTTCAGCTGTGAATGCGGCCAAAGTTAGGCCTGGGGCCTCGGTCGTTGTCCTGGGCTGTGGTGGGGTGGGGCTCAATGTGATCCAAGGAGCCAGAATCGCGGGAGCCACGACCCTTATTGGAGTTGATCTCAGTCCGAGCAGGCTGGATATGGCCAGGCAATTTGGAGCCACTCATTGCATCCAAGCGCAGTCGGGAGAAGGCTCTGTGGAAAGGGTCTTTGCCAAGGTGCTTGAATGGACGAATCAACGAGGAGCCGACTTCGCCTTCGAAGCCACAGCCAACCCCGCTTTGGGAGCCGCCCCTTTAAGGATGATTCGTCATGGAGGCATGGCCGTGCAGGTCAGTGGCATCGAAGCACCTCTAACCATTGATATGCGCTGGTTTGAATGGGACAAAACCTACATCAACCCGCTTTATGGGCAATGTTGCCCAGAACGCGATTTTCCCGCTCTTTTCAGCCTCTACCACAGTGGAAAGCTGTTACTCGATGAATTGGTCTCCAGGACCTACAAGCTGGAAAAGGTCGCCGAAGCCTTTGAGCATATGCTTGATGGGAGTAACGCCAAGGGTGTTATCCTGCTGGATCAATCTTTGAAATAACCAGCTGAACATCCGTCTTGAAACCTTCGACCTGTAACAGAATAGCCCTCGCACCTAATTCTGAGATATCTGGGAATTTTTGGTGATAAAGCTCTAAATAATCATTGCTCTCCGATGGTGATTTGCTATTTTTTTCGACTCTTTGCTCACCGGCAAAGAGCTTGCGGCGGTCCCCCGTCGCTATTCACGGCCTGAAAAAACTGACTGCGAGTGCAGTGGGTAGGGCCAAAACAACACCAAATCAATCCCGTGTTTCCGCGGGACGGCAGGCAGTCTAAAGATTGTCTTACGTGCCGATAACCAAGGAAAAATCATATTATGAGTCAATTAGGAGTCAAGGAACTGCTTGAAGCGGGTGTTCACTTTGGACACCAGACACGTCGTTGGAACCCACAGATGAAGCCTTATATTTTTGAGGCTCGCAACGGCATTCACGTGATCGATCTCAACCAGACAGCCACGCTGTTGCAAGAGGCCATCACTTTCCTATCAAAAGTCGTTTCCAAGGGAGGCAACATCTTGTTTGTGGGCACCAAGAAGCAGGCCCAGGCCGCGACCAAGGAAACAGCTCAAGCTTGTGGGCAGGCTTTTGTGACCGAGCGCTGGCTTGGCGGGATGATGACCAATTTAAAAACCATCAAGAAATCGCTCAAGCGCCTCAACGAAATTGAGAAAATGGAGAAGGACGGTAGCCTTAGTGACTACGGCAAAAAAGAACAGTCCATGCTGCGTCGTGAAGCCTCTCGCATGTTCCGCAACCTGGATGGTATCCGTCACCTGGACAAATCCCCCGATGCGATTTTCATTGTTGACCTCAAACGTGAGCACAACGCGGTGGCAGAGGCTCGCAAGCTGCGCATCCCCATCGTGGCTATCGTGGATACTAACTGTGATCCAACCCTCGTGACTCACCCTATCCCAGGCAACGATGATTCTATCCGCTCGATCCGACTGATTCTCTCCGCTATTCAAGAGAAGTTGCAGGGCAGTCGCCCCCAGGCTCCTGCTGATGCGGGTCAGGAAGAATCGACCGCTGAGGATCAAGCTGATCCTAGTGTGCCTCCTGTGGCCCCGCCACCTGTTGAGGCTGCACCCATCGAAGCCGCAGCGGCTCCCGTTGTCGCTCCAGAGCCGGTCGCTGAGCCTGCCGCTGACTCACCTGCTAAGGAGCCTGGTACCGAAGGCTAATCAACCCTTTTATCATCAAATATTAGAAGAGAATAACTATGCCAGAAATTACTGCAGCCCTCGTTGGCCAATTGCGCCAGATGACCAATGCGGGTCTCATGGATTGCAAAAAAGCGCTCACTGAAAATGGAGGCGATTTGGACGCTGCTGTGGATTTCCTTCGCAAGAAGGGAGTAGCCACGGCTGCCAAAAAAGCTGGAAGGGCCGCCAACGAAGGTGTGATCGCCCACTACATCCGTCCCGACGGTAAGCTTGGTTTGTTGGTGGAAGTTAACTGCGAGACCGATTTTGTCGCCAAAAATGAAACCTTTGGTGAATTCTGTAATCTGGTGGCTAAAACGATTGTTGAGCAGCCCGATGCTGATTTCGAGGCCATGCGAACCGACCAGATTACTAAGGTGGGTGAAAATATTCAAATTGGCCGCCAGCAGTCCTTGGAGGTTGAGGGAAGTGGCACCGTCGCTGCCTACATTCATACTGGAGCCAAGGTGGGTGTCCTTGCCGAAGTGGGAGCTACCAAGGACGAAACCACCAACCAGGAGGCGTTTAAGTCTCTTGTCAAGGACATCACCCTTCAGATCGCTGCGGCCAACCCGACCGCAGTCAGTCGAGATCAGGTAGATCCTGCCCTCGTTGCAAAGGAAAAGGAAATTGCAGCTGATCAATTCAAGGATAAACCTGCTCAAGCAGTTGAGAAGATTGTCGAAGGAAAGATGGAAAAGTTCTTTCAGGGCATCTGTCTGATTGATCAAGGATTTGTTAAGAATGGCGAATTGACCGTCAAGGAACACCTTGCTGCAGTGAGCAAGGAGCTTGGTGATGAGCTCACCATTCGTCGTTTTATCCGATTTCAGGTGGGTGAGGCCTGATCCAATTTAAGAGATCCTCCAAATCGCCCAATGGGCACAAAAAACCGAGGCTTGTTAGCCTCGGTTTTTTCATGGCTCGAGCTTGCGATGATTGAGTTTGAGCATGCGCATCGGGTAACCCCGATTCAGAGGCCACTGGGATGATCCACAAAAGACCACGGAAGCTGGAAATTAGCCGAAAGATTTTCTGCAAGTGATTTCACACCAAATGTTTCAGTAGCATAATGCCCCCCATAAAGCACGTTGATCCCAAGTGCTTCAGCCAATCCATGTGTCCAATGAGGTCCTTCTCCAGTGATGAAGGTATCGACCCCTTCCTTCGCTGCAATGGCTAGTTCTGCACCTGCTCCCCCGGTGACGACCCCAATATGACGGCAGCGCTCGGGTCCGCCAGCCAAGAGGATAGGGGGGGTTCCAAGGATATTGCCCAGTCGCGCTACCAGGGTTGAACGGTCGATACTTTTGGTGAATCGTTGACCTAGTTTGCTTCCCCTGTCGTGAAAGAAGGGCTTGGTTTTCTCGACACCCAAGGCACGGCAAAGTTGGATGTTATTCCCCAACTCATCATGCAGGTCCAGTGGAAGATGAGCACTGTAAACAGCCAGATTGTGATCCATCATGAATCGCATGAAAGCGTATCGGTGCCCGGTCCAGGGGTGTGTCTTGTTCCAGAAAAGTCCGTGATGAACAACCATGAGATCAGCTCCCATTTCGACGGCTTTCCTCGCGGTACTCAGGGTGGCATCCACCGAAGCCGCAATGCGGGTGACCTGTCCGTTGTTTTCCAGTTGAAGCCCATTGACCGCTCCGGGCCAATCTTCGATCCCACCAATATTGAGGAGGCGATTACAATGTTGGACCAATGTTTTCAGGGATACCGACTTCATCCTCCTAATGAAGCCAAACCCCTCAGGAGTTTCAAGTTGACAGATTGCAAAAAGAGTTATCGTTGGATTGAATTCCACACCCTCACCGATATAGTGCGTCGCAGTTGTAGGGTCATATCATGAGCGAATTGAAGGAACCAACCAGTCCCTGGTCGATTGATCAGGCAACCGATCTCTATCACGTTGCCCGATGGGGGGCGCAGTATTTCGGGATCAATGAATCCGGGTATGCTACGGCTTACCCCCTGCAGGATGCCGGTGCGTCTGTGGCTTTGATGGATATTGTGCAGGAGGCCAGTTCCAGGGGACTTAAGTTTCCCATTCTGGTGCGGTTTCAAGATATTCTCCGCCATCGAGTCGAATCCATCAATCGTGCTTTCCAGGATGCGATTAAAGAATCCTCATACAGGAATCGATATCGTGGGGTATTTCCTATCAAGGTTAATCAATTGCGAGAAGTGGTTGAAGAAATTCTGGATGCCGGCAAACCCTTTGGCATGGGGCTGGAAGTGGGTAGTAAGCCAGAATTGTTTGCTGCGATGTCCCTTCAGGACGATAAGGACAGTCTGGTGATTTGTAATGGCTACAAGGACAGTGGTTTCATCCACATGGCACTGATGGGCATCAAACTCAAC
>JALRAZ010000428.1 GCA_023257935.1 Verrucomicrobiota bacterium | reverse complement strand
TAGTTCTTCCATTATGAAGGATCCCATCCTGAAAATCAAACCCATTACCTGAGTCCAATGCCCACTGTGCCCACTGAGTCTCCCAAACCCTGTTCAGGTTCGGTGATGACTGTCATCCCAGTCTACAATGGAGAACCTTATCTGGAGGACACACTCAGGTCGCTGGCTACCCAAACGCATCCTCCCGAACGCCTGATCATCATTGATGATGGTTCTACCGATAAGACTGAAGAACTCGTGAGATCCTTCCAGGATCTGCCCTGCGAATGGCATCCCAATGCGAACAATTTAGGTCTTTTCCCGAACCTCAATCAGGCGCTGACCTGGGCATCACAAACCGATTACTTTCACCTGATGTTAGCCGATGACCGGGTGGAACCAGACTTCCTGGAATCTTCCTTGGCAACTTTGATTGACGAGCCCGTTCATTCCTTCAGCTGGTGCGATACTCAGTGGATCGATGCTTCAGGAAAGCAACTCCCACCTTTGCAGCCAGATCACCCCGTTGCTGGTCGACTTTTCGATAAGCGGCAATTCATGAAGCGCGAGTGCGAACTCCAGACCATCAGCGTCGGATCGGTTCTCATCAAAACACAACAAAAACCCCTAGCTTGTCGATTTCGCACAGACATGCCTCAGGTAGCTGATTGCGTTTTTTTCGGCGAATTGGCCTCAGTGGCCCCACGTATCAAGCATATACCCAGGCCCCTATGCCAAATACGCACTCACGCCTTCAACATGACGCATCGAAACATCCGTAATCTGGATGCATGGGTTCGAGATGAGTGGCGTGCCATGAACTTGATCGCCTCGCTGATGGATGAATCTCCATGGAGAAGATGGGTCCGGAAGCAAAAGCTGAAAGCCCTCTTTGCGGCCCGATGCCGAGTCAAGGAACAGTGGATGAGCCAGGAAGACCCAAGCTATGCGCAAGCTATCTACCAAGCATCCCTCGAGGCAGCTGGTCGCTGCCATCACATTCTGGGGAGAGCCGCGGTCCAGATCAGGGACTGCCTCAAGGGCCCCCGTCTGAGACAATCCTGAGTCCGTAAAAAAGGATTCCCTTGAAGGGTTTACCACCCCAGACTGGTCATCAACAAGGGATTGGAGCGTGACATCAGATGGAATGGGATCACAAAAAGAAAATAAGTAGCTGGAAGGTGTGCCTCCTCTTGGCGTTGCCGTTGGTGATGCTTTTCCACAAGAGCATTCGCCCTGAGCAGGTGCTCTTCTCCAACGACGGCCCACTTGGTGTCATCAGCGCCGAGGCGGGCTCCCTGCCTGAAACCTTTCAAGGCTACTGGCACGACCTTAACTGGGTGGGTATGGAAAACCCAAGCGCCCTACCCGACTTTTCCATGCTCTTGGGGTGGGTCATTGATGACCCAGTCACCTACTCGAAAGTTTATGCACCCAGTGCACTGCTCTTTCTTGGATTAAGTGCCTGGCTCATGGCTCGAACCCTGAAATGGCATCCATGGGTATGCTTGATGGTTGGGCTGGCAGCAGCCCTCAACGCCAATGCCTTCTCAAACGCCTGCTGGGGTCTTCCATCCCGAGCCACCACACTCGCTTCGGTTTTTCTTGCTTTGGCAGCCTTGCATGCCGATCGGCCGCGCTCAATCCTGCTTCGCCTGATGCTGGCAGGGTTCGCCATAGGGCATGGAATCATGGAAGGATTCGATGTCGGCGCCCTTTACAGTGTCGGTTTTGGCATCTACCTGACCTATGCGCTATGGGTTGAAAAAGGACCATCCGGGAGAGGTGTTGTCACAGGCCTGGGCAGTTTGATTGTGGTGGTGATGGCAGCGGCTTGGATGGCCTCGCAGGGATTGCTCACCCTGGTCGGCACCCAGCTCGCTGGCAGTGCTCCTTCGGACCCCTCCAACCCTGCCGAAGCGGAGGCTCAGTGGCATTTTGCTACCCAGTGGAGTCTGCCGCCTAGTGAATCTCTTAGAATGATCATTCCTGGAGCCTTTGGCTATCGGATGACCGATTTGAACGGCAATATGGAGCCGGGTTCTTATTGGGGGGGCGTGGGTAGGGATCCACGATGGTCACCTGGGATGGCAGCGGTTGGGCTGATGCGCCATTCAGGATCAGGCGAGTATGCGGGTCTGTTGGTGATCTGGGTTGGCTTATGGGCCTTCTGCCAAACTTTTCGCCGCCAAAACATGCTTTACCCTGAGGCCAATCGCCGGTTGATCCGCTTTTGGATGGGCCTGGCGTTGGTTTCCACATTACTGGCCTTTGGCAGACACACACCCATCTATCAGGGAATCTATTCATTGCCGTTTTTCCACACCATGCGCAATCCAATCAAATTCATGCACCTCACCCACTTGGCATGGATTGTCCTCTTTGGTTATGGATTGCAGGGATTGTGTCGCCAGCTCGCTGCAGGAGGCTCGCCTAAGTCAGAAAGCATGCTTTCACACCTTAAGGCTTGGTGGCCAGAAGCTGGGTTGGCTGAGAAACGTTGGACGAAGGGCTTCCTTGCCCTGAGCGCTGTAGCCATCATGAGCTGGCTGATCTATGCATCCAGCGGGAGCGAAATGAGCCGCTACCTTCAGACAGTTGGGATCCCCGCATCCATCAGTGCCTCCATCCATGGATTCAGCGCCAAGGAGGTCGGTTTCTTTGTGCTGCTACTGCTAGTTACCGGCAGCCTATGGACCTTGGCTATCAGTGGTTACCTTCAAGGCAGGAAAGTGACTCAGTGGATGTGGGTGATGGCCGTCGTTTTCGCCCTGGACATGGCTCGAGCCAACCAACCCTGGATCCAATACTATGATTACCAAGATAAGTATGCCACCCACCCCATACTGGATATCCTTAAGGATAATCCCCATGAAGCCAGAGTGACATCAACCCTGAACCCATTTGCGGTGAGCTCCCTGGTCAACCAACAAGGGGCCATCTTGCCCCAGCTTTACAATGACTGGCTGCAACACGCCTTCCCGTTTCACAACATCCAGAGCCTGGACATCATTCAGTGGCCGAGACCACCTCAGATGGATCGCAACTTTGGTCGGGCTTTTGCACCGACGAGCAATGATGACTTGGACCGCTACACCCGGCTTTGGACGCTGACCAGCACACGCTACATTTTGGGCATGGCAGGCTATCTCCCCACGCTTAACCAGAGTTTTGATCCTGGCAGGGAGCGTTTTAGCATTCACAGCGCCTTTCAGTTCACCCCTAAGGCGGGCCGTTCAATTGAGAGCGGCATCAGGGCTGATGACCTGACAACCACCCTATCCACCAATGGTCCGTTTGCTATTTTCGAGTTCGAAGGGGCCTTACCACGTGCGGCCCTGTTCCATGATTGGCGCTCGATGGATTCGGATGAGGCCATCCTCAACACGCTATCCAATCCTGACTTTGACCCATCCACGACGGTGTTACTGGAGTCAACCGCCAACTTACCTAGCCCTCCCACCAAGGGGGCTGATGGATTTGATCCCGTGTCAGATTTCTCTTATTCACCACGCCGCATTGACATGAACACTGAGAACGATCGCACCAGCCTCTTGCTCCTGAATGATCGTTTTCATCCAGATTGGCACGTTTATGTCGACGAACAAGAGACCCAATTGCTCCGGTGCAATGCGCTCATGAGAGGGGTCTTTGTTTCAGCAGGCAAGCACCAGGTATCCTTTCGTTATGAGCCCTCTACCCAGGGTCTGCGTGCCGCTTTGCTAGCCTGGTTGGTTGCTGCTGGCATCCTGCTGATGGCCTGCTTCCGGCGCCCGCTAAAAGATTAAAACTCTACCGATGGGTGGCCGGGGATCTTTCACACTCGCTAGCTAACTAGCTTTAGCAAAACACTTGATCAGCAGGGCGTGATGAACCTAAGTTTTGCGCTATCACCATGAGAACAGGATCCTTGCTTCGCCCTTTTCAGATCACGAAATGGCTTCCCTGCTTCCAATTCGGCCAGCTCGCTTCGCGATGGACGCATCTTGCATGCCTAGGGTTTTGCTGCATCGGTTCAGCCACACAGGCTCAGCAGTCTGGATCTGCCGTGCCTGTCCCCATTCTGGGGCTGACCTCCAGCCCCATTGATCCCAAGGTGGATCTGGAAATGCAGCGCCTGGACCCTTCCACCGATGGTTGGAGCACTGAGGTCATCAACGAACAAACCCAAGATTTGCTCAAAACGAGCCTCAAGGCACTGCATCAGGGGCCTCAGCAACTCCGGGAGCACCTTGATAAGCTGCTAGCTCCAGGATTTCATTCCACAAGGTGGCGCCCCGAGGAACTTGTTGTTTCCTTCACTGACGGCACACTCAAAGTGCTCAAGGGAAAACCCAATGAAACCTATCTGCGCCTGAGCGGGAGTGAGGCCTTTATGGAAGCCCTCCAAACTGCGGTGAGCCCATTGGACATGTCAGCTTCATCAGCCTGGGACGACTTCCAGATGCATTTCAAGACAACAGGGGTGGATTTGGATGGCAACCAGGCCCTAACCACGGTTTGGGTCGAAACCCATGGCCACGACCAGGAGCGACGCATTGAAGGGCATGCAACCTGGCAGTGCCGTTGGTCATTATCTGTCACCGCCAAGGGTTCACCCAAGTTACAATCCATTACCCTAACTCATTACCAAGAGAGCCAGGCCCCTGAGAGGAATCTCCCGTGGTTCACCGATGTCACCCGGTCGGTATTCCAGTGGGAGGATGGATCAGCAGATCCTTTACTCAAAGGGATTGATCACTGGCGAAAGCATCTGGACTGGCGTTTTACTCTGGACGTGACCGGACCCCACGGATTGGCTGTGGGGGACGTCAATGGAGACGGGCGAGAGGACCTCTACCTCTGCGAACCGGGAGGCCTGCCCAACCGTATGCTGATCCAGCAGCGCGATGGTAGCTTGCAGGATTTTGGGACTCTCTCAGGCACCGATTACCTGGAGGCATCATCCAGTGCCCTGCTTGTGGATCTGGACAACGATCTGGACCTAGATCTCGTGCTGGCCACAGGGCGTTATATCCTCACGGCAGTGAATGATGGGGAAGCACACTTCAAGACGCTCCAGATCTATGAGTCGCAATCCATGTTCCGTTCCCTGACTGCCATCGATATCGATCAAGATGGCATGCTGGACATTTATGCATGCGGCTATTACGCACGATTTGGCGATCGGCTCGGTCTGGGGCGGCCCATGCCTTACCACGATGCCAACAACGGTGTTCGCAATCTCCTGCTTCGGAACACGGGAAATGGGCTGGAAGATATCACCGAGGCCTCTGGGTTGGAATCAAACAATCACCGTTTCAGCTACGCTGCGGCTTGGGAAGACTTCGACAATGACGGGGATCCAGACCTTTACGTCGCCAATGATTTCGGTCGCAACAATCTTTATCGCAATGATGGGGGGCACTTTGTCGATGTGGCAGCCGAGGCCGGAGTTGAAGATTTATCGGCAGGCATGTCGGTATCATGGGGTGATTACAATCAGGATGGCTGGATGGATCTTTACGTGGGCAACATGTTTTCCTCAGCGGGCAATCGCATAGCCTTTCAACGTCAGTATCGCGGAGGGCAACCAGCCGATCAGTTTCAGCGCCACGCTCGAGGCAACAGCCTCTTTCTCAATCAGGGCGATGGGACCTTCCTAGATACCAGTCAGGAGGCTGGGGTCACCCTTGGACGTTGGGCCTGGTGCTCCCCTTTTGTGGATTTCAACAACGACGGCTGGCAGGACTTGCTGGTCGCCAATGGCATGGTCACTGGCACTGAGGATACTGGGGATTTGTGAAGTTTCTTTTGGCGGCGGGTCACGTCGCAATCACCCAACACCACCCCAAGCGCACTATCCGGCGATACCACCGACGGCTACTTGGCTGCATGGGAGGCCACGGCTAAACTTGTTGAGGCAGGCCATAACTGGAGCGGTCACGAACGCAATGTGGCCTTGCTCAATACCGCAGACGGCGAGTTCTCGACTGTTTCGGCCCTGACCGGTTTTGACTTTCCATCGGATACACGGGGCATGGCTTTGGTAGACTGGGACAATGATGGAGATATGGATATTTGGATGACCCAGCGCACGGCACCCAGAATCCGGTTCCTCCGAAACGACAATCACAGCGGATTACCAGCGATCATGCTTCAGCTCAGGGCGAGTCAGTCAAACCTTCACGGAATTGGAAGTCGTGTTGAAGCCACCACAAAAGGAGGTCGCAAGCTGGTCAAAACCTTACGGGCGGGGGAAGGCTATCTTTCACAATCTTCGCAGAAACTGCATCTGGGCCTAGGCCAAGATGAAACCATCGACACACTTAAAGTCCGTTGGCCAGATGGTTCCATACAAGTTCATGAAGGATCCTTGGGCGGAGGCCAGGTTTTCTGGGAACAAGGTCACTCACCAACACACACTTCATTCCCGACAGACACCCCCCAAACATTCCTGCCTCAGCCTGAAGTGGCTTTGGATACGACGCACTCACGACTGATCCCGCACAGCCCACTGCCCTTACCTCCAGTTCCATATGTTAATCAAGATCTGGAACTCAATTATCTCCGTGCTCAAGGCAAGCGACAGTTGATTGTTCTGTGGGCAACTTGGTGCCTACCCTGCGTTCAGGAGCTGCAAGCACTCAACCAGGCTCAAGAATCGCTCAAGGAAGCTGGCATCAGCCTGCTCATCCTTAATTTAGATGATATGGATAGGCCACCAGATCAACGCATCCCGCAGCTTAAACGATTCTCACGAAAGCAAGGTTGGACGCTTCCTTCCGGCCTTGCCAACCCTTCCATCATGGAAATGGTTGATGCGGCCAGGGAAACAATATTGGGACGCCAATGGACCTGGTCTATCCCGGCCTCTTTCATGTTAGATGAGCAAGGGTCCTTAATCTCACTCTATGAGGGAAGCCCAAGCATTAGGCAGTTGCTCGATGACCAACGAGACCTCTTTGTGAGTGGGTTGCCTCGGAATCATGCCTTGCCCTTTCCTGGCCGATGGTATGTGGCACCTTACCCTCCTGATCATATGGCGTTGCCTGAACTCTTGCACACAAAAGGCCACTCCTCCCTATTGGCTTCCTATCTGCTGACACACCAGCCAAACAGCCAGGAGGACCGTGAGAAAGCTGCTTGGCTCGCCATAGAAAGTGCCAAAACCATCGTCCGAGATAATGGCGCCCTGGCAGAGCGATTGATCGCCCTCTCCGATTCCCTCAAGCCCAACCAAATAGAAGTCCTGAGGGCACAGGCCATGTTAGCGCAGGCACAAGGAAAATGGGCAGACTCCAGAGCGCTATATCAGTCACTTCGTGCCAGGCAACCGGGCGATGTGCAGGCAACCTTGACCTTAGCGTGGCTCTTAGCCACCGCACCAGATCCTGATGAGCGTCAAGCACAGCTTGCATGGAACATGTTGGAGGAAATCCTGGACCCCGCTACAGAAACAAATCCGCAACGACTGGATGTGATGGCGGCGGTCCAAGCAGCAATGGGTCACACAACACAAGCCTCTGAATGGGCAAAACAGGCCCTGCTTGGCCTACCTGAGGATCAGCGCAACAGCTCTCCAATTGCCGAAAGACTCAAGTTTTACAGCCAAGGCAAGCCCTACACGCTTCCCGGAGGCTAGCCCCATCCCACAGGAGGGCTTGCCCTCCGGCTTAAAGGCCAAGGAAGCGTAGCCACTCATGTGGACTCCTTTGGTGGTTGGCAGCCTGAGTCGAGCGGGTTAGGATGAACCTTTCACATCATGGGCTTGCTTGAAATCCATCAATTGGAAAAAGGGTTCTTCACACCGGAGGGTCACCATCAGAAGATTTTAGACATTCGGTCTTTCTCCATGAACTCGGGTCAGCAACTTGGATTGCGTGGTCAAAGTGGCAGCGGCAAGACAACCTTTCTTCACATGATTGCTGGGATCATTCAACCGGATGCAGGACAAATCCTTCTTGATGGCCACCCCATGCACGCTCTCTCAGAGGCTCGACGCGATCAAGTACGAGCCTCCACTGTGGGTTATATTTTTCAGACTTTCAATCTTCTGGCGGGTTTCACTTGCTTGGAAAATGTGCATTTGGGCATGCGCTTTGGATCGCAACAGAATCCTGAAAGAGCCGTTTCCCTACTTGAGCAAGTCGGGCTTCAGGATCGCATGCATTACCGGCCTTCCCAATTATCGGTCGGACAGCAACAGCGCGTGGCCATTGCCAGAGCTCTGGCTAACTCACCCCGTTTGGTTCTAGCCGATGAGCCCACTGGCAACCTGGATCCAAGCTTGGCTGAAGAAGCGTTGAGCCTGATCCGCACACTTTGCACGGAGAATAACGCAGCCTTGCTGTTGGTCAGTCATGACCAAGGTATCCTCGATCAATTCCAACCATGCCTTGATCTAAGAGAGATCAACCGTGCCGGCCAAGGAGGGGGCTCATGAGTCTTTTAGGTATGGTTCTGAGAAGCCTGCGCCAGCACCTGCTTTCCACGGTTATCACCTCCTGTTCGATTGCCCTGGCCGGCGGTCTCATCCTTTCGGTATGGACCATCAAGGATCAGGCCAATCAGGCATTTGTTGGCGTCCATTCAGGTTTTGATGCCGTCCTTGGGATCCGATCCTCCAAACTTCAACTGGTGCTCAACGCCATTTTTCACGTTGAGGCCTCCCCTGGGAATTTAGCCTGGCAGGATTATCTGGACATCCGTGAACATCCCGGAGTCAGCCAAGCGCTACCCATTGCCGTGGGGGACAATTACCGAGGTTACCGGCTGGTCGGCACTTTGCCAGATATTCTCAGCCAGGTTGCCTACCGTGAAGCATCCACCTATCAAGTCGCTCCGGGAGGCAGGTGGATGGATCCTCAGCGCCGAGAGGCAGTCCTTGGATCTTTTGCCGCCCAACAACTGGGCCTCAAGGTTGGAGACACTTTCCACCCCTACCATGGCCTGCTGTTTGACGAATCAAAACAACACGCTGAAACTTACGTTGTGGTGGGTGAGCTGGAGCCCTCCAATAGCCCAGCTGATCGGGTGATCTGGATTCCTCTGGCAGGATTACAAAAAATGAGTGGTCATGACCCCAAGACAGCTACCGACATCAGCGCTGTGCTCATCAAACTCAACCAACCTCAGGCAGGTTTTCGCATGGATATGATGATCAACAAACAGGGAGACCGCCTAACGATGGCCTGGCCTGTTGACCAAATCATGGCGCAACTATTTACCAAGATCGGCTGGTTTGACAAGGTCCTGACTTTGGTCGCGTATCTGGTTGCGGTGGTAGCAGCTGGGGGGATCCTCGCCGGCCTTTACAACACCATGGAAGAACGCCGTAGGGACATTGCCATCCTACGATCCCTAGGAGCCAGACGGCGCGTCATTTTTGGCACAGTCGTCATGGAGTCCTCACTAATCGCCTTTTTCGGATCCATTTTGTCTCTGGTCATTCATACAGCGATTTTCATCGTAGCGGCCAAGATGATCCGACAACAAACAGGGGTGGTGCTCAACCTCTGGCAATGGCATCCATCCCTCATATGGACACCGATTGGCATGACCCTAATCGGGACTTTTGCAGGCTGTATTCCAGCGTTTAAGGCTTACCGTACGCCAGTGGCTGAAAACCTGACCCCACTCTCATGAATGCTCTCACTCACAGGGTGTCCTCCACTCTTCTTAATCCCCTTTTCGTCATCATGCTGATGACCTGGATGGGGTGCCGCCCCGACCAGGCAGGCAATGAACCTGGGACATCTTCCAGATCCCACGAACACGTTGCCCACCATCATGAGCCTCCTCACGGAGGTACGGTGATTGAACTCGGGCAAGAGGCCTATCACCTGGAACTGGTTCTAGAATCCGAGCGTGGCCCCCTCATTTGCTATGTGATGGATGGCCATCTCGAACAATTCATCAGGCTATCGCAAACTAGCATTGTTTGCGATGTGGAGCTAGCCGATGGCACCCAAACCAACTTGGTGTTCATGGCCACTGCCAATCGTGCGACAGGCGAGCAAGTGGGTGATACGGCCGAATTTCACGCTGACATCGAGCCATGGGCTCCCATAAATAGGTTTGAAGGAAAGATTCGTGAGGTTCATATTCAGGATCAATCCTTCACCGATGTGGCGTTTAAATATCCCGAGGGCAATGAATAGCAAACACCAATCCTGGAACTCCCTACCACCCAGCGTGGCCTCTAAAACCTTAGGAGGTGGATCCCTCTATGCGGCGGGGTTGACCTGCCTGATCTTGTTTTTATCAGGATGCTCGGAATCACCCACTGATCTGCGCTCCGAAGGCAACGCTATTCCTGTAGGGGAGCCCATTGAGGGAGCCCTGATCGAAGGACAAGGATTGCTTCAGGCTTCCTCTCTGGCCGAGGCAACTGAGTCTGATTCCAATTCGACGAGCCCATCAACTGAAGGGGTGACTGAGGCAAGCTCACCGACAGAGGAATCGACTGCCTCAAAACCATCCACCCCTGATTTGGCCCTTACAGAAAGATCTGAGGGCTCAGACACTGAAATTGTAATTCAGGAAATTCCCGCTGACCTCCTTGACTCGCCCTTGGAACCAAGCAAGGGAACCCTTGCCGGGGAGGCGGCCCCTGATGCCGTGCTACCTGGTTTCCTACCGGTCAGCTTTGAAAGATTGGCCTCTTTCGATTACGAGATGCCAGAGGACCTCACGGCTCCAGTGGCCGATGATGATGGTGTGGTTTATAAGGAACAAATCCCCGAAGGCATTAAGGCACTGAACCAGAAGGCTATCTCGCTCAAGGGCTTCATGCTACCCCTGAAAGTCGAACAGGGTTTGGTGACTGAGATGCTCATCATGCGAGACCAATCCATGTGTTGCTACGGCACCGTGCCGAAGATCAACGAATGGGTCAGCGTCCGTATGGAAAAAGAGGGCGTCAAGCCGGTCATGGATGAGCCCGTCACCATTCATGGTACGCTCAAGGTAGGCGAGGTCCTTGAGAATGGTTACCTGGTTGGCATTTATGAAATGAACGGCCAACAAATGACCTCGGCGAGGACTCCCTAAACCCAATCACCTACTCAATTGACTCTATGCCATTCAGTATCATGACTTGCACTTCACTTACATCGAGCCTTCGATACGTGCCAGCGATCATGGCCATCCTGCTGAGCTCAGCAATAGCCCGGGCGGCCGAACCGCAAGCAACGCCTCCCGAGGCAATGAACATCCTACCCGGATTCAGGGTCGAACTCCTCTACTCGGTTCCGAGAAACGAGCAGGGTTCCTGGGTCAGCATGTGTGTGGATGACAAAGGACGCCTGATCGCCTCAGATCAGGATGGCGGCCTCTATCGTATCACCCCGCCACCGTTGGGGACTTCAACTCCGAGTCGGGTGGAGAAGATCAACCTGGACATCGGCCACGCCCAAGGGCTGGTCCATGCTTGGGGTAGCCTGTATGCGGTCACGAACAGCAAGGCACATCAAGGCCGAGGACTCTACCGCATTCAAGATACGGACCAGGATGATGCATACGATCAAGTGACCCTACTGAAAAAGTTTGCAGAGGAGGGCGGAGAGCATGGCCCTCATGCAGTCATCGTCGGCCCTGATGAGGCTTCACTCTATGTGGTGGTCGGCAATCAAACCACCTTGGTGGATCATGCAATCTCCCGCCCCACACCCGTGTGGGCTGAAGACCTTCTCTTACCCCGCATTTACGGCAATGGCTTCATGCGCGGGGTGTTGGCACCACGCGGTTGGATAGCCAAAACAGACCCCGAGGGCAAGCAATGGGAAATAATCGCTACGGGATTTCGTAACGAATACGACGCTGCATTCAATCGACATGGAGAGCTTTTCACTTACGACGCTGACATGGAATGGGATGTCAACACACCCTGGTATCGCCCCACTCGTGTCTGCATGGTGCCCAGTGGCGCTGAGTTCGGATGGCGCAATGGTTCGGGAAAATGGCCAGCCTATTATCCCGATAGCCTACCATCAATTGTGGACATCGGCCCCGGTTCACCAACCGGTGTCTGCTTCGGATATGGGGCCAAATTCCCGGCCAAGTATCAGGATGCCCTCTACATCAACGATTGGAGCTACGGGAAACTCTATGCCGTGCACCTTCGACCCGACGGCTCAGCCTATCAGGCTTCGGTGGAGGAGTTCATCACAGGTTCTCCTCTCCCGCTCACCGATATCGTGATCAACCCCCATGACGGGGCCATGTATTTTGCCATTGGAGGTCGCAGCACAAAATCTGCCCTCTATCGGGTCACCTATGTAGGAGAGGATACCACCTCCCCTGCCCCGCTCATGTCTGGAGGAGAAAACGAACGGGCCATACGCCACCATCTGGAATCATTTCATGGCAAACAGGATCCTCTGGCCGTGGTCACCGCATGGCCATACCTGGGACATCAGGACCGCTATTTGCGCTTTGCAGCCCGAGTCGCCTTAGAGCATCAACCCGTGCCAACTTGGCAGGAAGCGATATTCAATGAGACAAACCTGCAGGCCAGACTTACGGGCTTGTTGGCATTGACAAGAGTGGGGCAGTCAACGGTGCAACCTCGCCTGATCGAGGCATTGCTAGCCATGGGATGGGATACACTCGATCGTTCCCAGCAACTGGAGTATTTGCGTATCCTTGGGTTGAGTTTTGCTCGGATGGGAGAACCTAACGCGACCCAGCGTGCTGCTGTGATTGACCACATCGATGCTGCCTACCCAGCCCAGGATCGTTTCCTGAACGCCGAATTGTGTCAGTTACTTTGTTACCTTCAGGCGCCCAGTGCCGCCAGCAAATCGGTCGCGCTGTTGGAGAGTGCACCCAGCCAGGAAGAACAAATCGACTACGCCAAATCCCTTCGTTTACTGCGTCAAGGTTGGGACGACTCGCTACGCGAACGCTATTTCGCATGGTTTAGCAAGGCGGCAGCCTACCGTGGTGGGGCAAGCTTCAGACGTTTCGTGGATGCCATCAAGCAGGACGCACTGGCCGGATTGAGTGAATCCCAGCAAGTCGCCATGAAGTCAATCCTGGAAGCCGAACCCACTATCACCTCACCCATGGAGGCACTGGCAGCACGACAATTCGTCAAGGAGTGGTCTCGAGGCGAATTGGAACGTAGTGCTCGCACAGCTCTCAAGGGCGGAAGGGACTTTGAACGAGGACGCAAAGTCTTCGGAGAGGCCGCCTGTTTTGCGTGCCATCGGTTTGATGGGGAGGGTGGAGCTCTGGGTCCAGATCTAACCAGTGCAGCAGGCAAGTTCAGCCCATCGGACCTGCTTGAATCCATCATGGAACCCAGCAAAGTGGTCAGCGATCAGTATGCTCCTTCGGTTTTCACCCTGGAGAATGGGGATACGGTGACAGGCCGAATCATCAATCTTGGCAGTGACAACATCACGGTCAATGTGAACATGTTCGATCCCAACGGCAATGTCGGCATCGATCGTAAGCAGGTGATCAGCATCGAGCCTTCCAAGATCTCCATGATGCCT
>JALRAZ010000303.1 GCA_023257935.1 Verrucomicrobiota bacterium | reverse complement strand
GAACTAGCTCTAATCATCAATGCCCAGGGGTCCATTGTTGGACACACCATCGGGAATGACATGAGCTCTCGAGACATCGAAGGGGAAAACCTGCTCTACCTGCCACAGGCCAAGATGTATGATCGAAGCTGCTCACTGGGTCCCTGGATCGTGCTGGGTAGTGATGATGCCACCGTCAGAAGCTGGTCGATTGGAGTCACCATCACTCGTTCTGAAGAAAAGGTATTTTCGGGGGACACCTCCATCAGCCAAATCAAACGCAGCTTTCAGGAGCTGGCTGATTACCTCTTTCGTTCCCAGCGCTTTGCCCATGGGGCCGTGCTGATGACCGGCACCGGTGTCGTCCCCAATGATGACTTCACCTTGGAGCAGGGAGACGTGGTAACCATTGATATTTCCGGCATCGGCAGTTTGACTAATCCAGTGATTCGCGTGTGAAGAGGACTTGCTCACAAACCCTGAGCGGGTCCATGAGCCCATCGGCTTTGGTGCGGTGGTGACCAGGTATCATGATCCAAGTCGAGCAATTGACCAAGCGCTACGCCGGCCACACGGCGCTCAAGCAACTGACCTTTGCTGTGGATCGAGGCAAGGTGGCCGGTTTTCTTGGCCCCAATGGAGCAGGCAAGAGCACCACCATGCGTATCCTTTCTACCTTCATGCCTGCAACCTCCGGAAGGGTGGTCATGGCAGGATTCGATGTGAATCGCAAACCACTGGAGGTGCGACGCCGGATTGGTTACATGCCGGAAAACAACCCACTGCATCTGGACATGCGGGTAGAGGAATACCTCCGCTTCCGCGGTGGTCTGCGGAACATGGGTGGGTTGGCACTCAGAAAGAGAATCACCGAGGTGCTGGAACAGTGCGACCTGGTCGAAGTGCGGCGCAAGATCATTGGGCAAATGTCCAAGGGATACCGTCAGCGAGTCGGGGTGGCCGACGCCATCCTGCATCGACCTGAGGTCATCATGCTTGATGAGCCAACGATCGGTCTGGACCCACATCAGATCCGCCTCTTCCGCAAAATGATCGCCTCGCTAGCGGAAAACCATACCGTCTTGCTATCGACGCACATCCTTTCGGAAGTGGAAATCCTCTGCGATCATATCCTCATTTTGCAAGGCGGTCGCCTACTTGCCAACGACACGCGGGCCGATATTCAAAGACGCGTTGGCAGCCTGACTCAATGCCTGTTGGAAGTCCAAGCCCCATGGGAAATCCTTTCTGAAGCGCTGCACGGGGTCGAGGCCGTCGGTGACTTCGAAATCAGCGATCAGGGCGAGGGATTCTTAAGTGTGCGGGTGAATTCAAAGGATGGGAGCGACCTGCGTCCCTTGCTCTACGAAACCTGTCGTCAGAAAGGCTGGCTCCTCCGTGAGCTCAAGCGCCATCAACCAAGCCTGGAGGACCTGTTCGTTCAACTCACCCAGCTGGGGCATCAAGGCTAGGGGCAAGGCTATAACACCATGCGAGTTTTTAAGACATTGTTCCGCCGTGAACTGGGAATCTTCCTCTCCTCCCTGAGTGGCTATGTCATCATGAGCATGGTTCTCTTTCTTATTGGCCTGAGTCTGCTCACCGTGATCCTGGCCTATAACGGCAGGGCCATGGATGCCCCCCTGACCGAAGCTTTTTACAGCACGCCGTTTTTCTGGTTCATTGTCTTGCTCTCATGCCCGGCCATCACCATGCGCAGTTTTGCCCATGAAAAAGCTACTGGGACCTACGAATCGCTCATGACCACCCCGGTGACATCCCTTCAGGTGCTGGGATCCAAGTTTGCGGCCTGCTGGGTATTCTATGGCATGCTTTGGCTGCCTCTTTGGCTGATGATGATCTGGCTGGGTCAGTTCTTCAGTGACCCAGGCTACCTGGATGGGGGCATCGTTTTCGGCACGGCCCTAGGGGTGCTGCTTGTCGGGGGCCTCTTTCTAGC
>JALRAZ010000316.1 GCA_023257935.1 Verrucomicrobiota bacterium | reverse complement strand
TTAGACTTACTTCTGCCCAAGGGGTTCACCAAGGAACCGAAGAAGGATAACACGGAAGAAATACGCGAAATGTCATGCGTGATCCAGCAAGCCTGCCAGTTCGCCAGCGGCCTGAGTGGCGCCAACCCTTTCGAACTCTGGCAGCAAATTTATCTGACGCAGGATGCTTGGGGTCGATCCCAAGCATGGCCTTCCCTTCTGGTTCACTTTGACACATGCATGGTGGAGCGTACCAAATTGGATGCCTGGTGTCGTCAACGACAAATACCCTTCTTCGATCTACTGCTTCAGGGCGACCTGGGTTTTGATGCGAATTGGTTTTGAGACTCAATCGCTGGTGCCTCATTCAGAGAGAGCTTGCCCTCGCGGCCACTCTCGCGAGTCATTGCACGCCACACCCTAGGTTTAAGCGACCCAATCCATGAGGCCGACATTCCAGCTGAGGAGCACCTCAATGATGGCCTGCCACAATCATTGGGGTCTTGTATCGACACATACGGCCTCAAGCACCTCAAAGTCAAAATCTCAGGAGGTCAAGCATCAGACATTGACTGTCTGAATCGACTGCAAAGCCTGATCACACGCCAAGGGAGCGAAACCATTGAATTGAGTTTGGATGGCAACGAGCGCTTTGGCTCCATGGAGGCCTTTGCTGACTATTGGCATCAACTCATCGGGCGCCCTGGATTGAGATCATTCCTAGAACGCGTGATTTTCATCGAGCAACCTCTGGCACGAGACGTCGCCTTGAGTCAAACAGCAACCAAACATCCCACCATTAGGCAAGCGACTCCACCCATCATCATTGATAGGTCAGATGATTCCCTGAACAGTGCCAGTCGGGCCATCGAGCTGGGTTATGCAGGAACCAGTCACAAGCATTGCAAAGGCGTTTTCAAAAGTGTGGCCAATGCATGCATGCTTCAGGGAAGGCGCCTTGACCAACCCCAAGCCACCTGGATTCTCAGCGGTGAAGACCTTTGTAACCAGGGCCCGATTTCAGTCATGCAGGATCTAGGTGTGGCAGCAAGCTTGGGCATCTCATCAATCGAACGCAATGGGCATCATCATTGTCGAGGGCTTGCCGACCACCCAATGAGTATTCAGTAGGCCATGCTTGAACACCATCCAGACCTATACCACCTTAGTGATGCAGGTTGGCCGACCCTCCACATCAAGGCTGGCTGTCTGGAAATTGGCAGCGTTGTCAACGCGCCGCTTGACCTGAGCTTTACCCCTTCTCTTGAAGATTATCCTTTTGAGACGGACCTCACTTTCTAGACCTATGACCTTAAGCTTATTGACCCCAGTATTTCCTGAGGGCAGATTAGGAAGGTCGCTTGCCTGTGGCACGACGCAATACCAACATTTGAGACAACCATGAATCCCACTGAGGCAACCCAACCCGTCACCCTGACTCCGGCAGCGGCTCAGGAGGTGCTTTCCATGCTCCAAACCCAGAGCGAGAACCAGGGTAAGCCGCTGCGCATCTACATTGAAAAAGGAGGCTGTTCAGGCATGCAATACGGACTGCTTTTCGATGAAATCAGAGAAGGAGATCAGGCGTGGACCGCGCATGGGGTGGATCTAGTCATGGACCGCATCAGCGCCGAAGTCCTGGAGGGATCTTTGGTGGATTATTCGGATGATCTCAACCAGGGTGGTTTTAAGTTGACCAATCCTAACGCCAAGCGTTCGTGCGGGTGTGGTAAGTCCTTCGAAATGTAGTCTCCCAAAGGCTTGTCGGAGGATGATCGGTTTTGCCGATCATCCCTGAATCCACCATGCTACCCTGTGGCATACTCTTGCAACAAGCCACATCACTCCTGGCATATCTTTGTCTCCACCCTTAATGAATCAACGCTTTGAGGGGTGTGCAATCGACTGGCATCACACCTGACTCCAAGCATGCATGCCCGGTGAGACAACCAAGCAAGCCTCTTAACGTTCACAGGCTGGTAGCTATTTCTCATTGAACTGAGTAGCGGCTGGTTCTATGTTCTGTGCCTGATTGGCAACAATCTGGTTTCGTGCCTCATGCATCCAGTTTTCATGACTGGGCCCGAAGCATGATTGAAGCCAAACATCTTCTTGCCGGTGTGGCGAAATTGGCAGACGCACAAGACTTAAAATCTTGCGAGGATTAAACCTCATGTCGGTTCGAGTCCGACCACCGGTACCACCATGGTATGAGCCCAGGCAATCGGCTAGCCTTTCAGGCGCTGCGAATCATTGACTAGCCAGTGAGCAGTCAGTCTATTTCCCATCATGTAGTTGGAAACTACTCGACAATCGACCACCCAGCTCTAAGCTGAATAATCACTTCACAGCTCGCACCCAACTTTGCTTCGCAGCATTCGATCCCTGAAATCGGTTCACATGATCCCCAGAGGCGCTCAAGCAAACAAAAGAACCCGGAGGCTGGCTACCCACATCCTGCTTTTGAGTTACCAAGCCGTATGGATCTGGTGGCTTTTAGCCGGTGCGCAGGCAGAGGTCGCTCGGGAAGAGTCTCCGGCAAAGGCCTTGTGGACTTTAAGCCCACTGGTGGCTCCAACTATCCCTCCAACGCATGAGCTTTCGGATCATCCTATCGACCGTTTTCTG
>JALRAZ010000190.1 GCA_023257935.1 Verrucomicrobiota bacterium | reverse complement strand
TGACGGGCAGGTTTCTTGAACGACCAGTGGTTGACTTCTTCCTCCGTAAACCTGGCATCTTCAACATTGTCAGGCTCAGGTCGTGCCGTTATGGCCCCGGCGTTGATCCAGCCATGGATCTTGGATTTTTCGGCAGGTGTGAGCTTCGTCTCACCCTCAGGCATTTCATCCTCGGCAATGCGCTGCCACAAAAGGCTTGTATCTGCGCTTCCAGGTACGATGGCTGGACCCTCATCGCCTCCTGATTTCATGAGTCTGACCAACCTTAGATCTAACCCCCCTTCCCTGTGATCATCCTCGCCATGACAGTGGAAGCACATGGCCTTGAAGATTGGGCGTATGTCTCGCTCAAAGGTAATCTCAGAGGCCTGTTCGGCCACCACATGACCGCAGCTGAAATTGAAAACAATGCAGGCGCCCCAAAAAAACGCGCGGGCAAGCCTTAAAAACCGACCATACAGATCCCCTATTTTTTTGGTTTGAAGCAGGAGAAACACCCTTAGAAACTAAGCCTATTCGGTTTCTAAATCAACGCAAAAGCCAGAACTACCTCTGCTTGGATCGCTCATAGATGCCGGTCGAATCGGTTCGGAGCATTTTGCGATTCAACTCACCATCGGTCATGACCGGAGTCGGTGATAACACGGCTGCGGCGGGTCGGTAAAAAAGGATAGGACAATCAAGCCGCTGCACGGCCTCAATGAACCGTTTTTGGCGGCACCAGTTAAGTTCGGGAAAAATGAGTGTGCCTGGTTTAAAAGATTCAAGAAATCCAAGTAAATGCATGCGCGTGGCCGATTCGACCACATACATTCTGAAAATAACCCCCTTATCCTCGCTGATTTGGGTCAACCAATGCCTCAGGGCAGCTTCGTCATCTGCCTTCTTGGTCGGCAGATAGACCACATGCACGTAATGATGGCAAAGTTGCCCTAGATCAAAGGCTAGTTTAAGCATGACCTGATTGGCCTCGAACCCACAGCAGACCACCGTGAGCGGGAACGTAAGAGATTTGGATTTTCTGGCCAGAAAAAGACTTCCCGGATAGCGCGTGATCATCGGCAAAGCTGTCGATCCAAAGCCAGAGCCTTGGCCCCAGTTCATACTTCTTGAGCCCATTAGAACCATCTCGGAAACTTTCCCCAACTCTTGAATCACCTCAGAGGCGACGCCATGCCGCACCTCAAATTCCCAGTCTATCCGCCGACGCTCAGAAGCCATTTCAATCGCTTGCCGCGCGTGGGCAGCCTGTGCACGATGTATGGATGCCAAACGCTCCATATCGAAGGATCGATTAGAAGTCGTAGCCAGCTCAACCTCCCTGGAAATAGACGAAAGGCAGGCATCCTGCAGTTTCTTCTCCTCAATATAGACTCCTTTCAGGGAGCATCCTCCCATGGAGGCAAGTTCCACCCCCATTTCCAAAGCAGCCAGACTCTGAGCAGAAGTGTCAAGGGCCACAAGCAGGCAACGCTCGGGGCTCATTTTCTATCCTCCTTGCCTTCACTAGCATGAAAGGATCGAGATTTTTCGGCAAAATCAATGAGACGTTTCTCAACCAACCCGTTGATGCTGCGCTTAGGGAAATGCCCGTTGGCCTGGCGACGCCCAGCAGGTATCCCTGTAAGGAGCTCAATACCCTCATCCACATGGCTAATTGGGTAGACGTGAAATTTTCCAGCACGAGCCGCATCGACCACCTCAGCCCTGAGCATGAGATTCTTCACATTGCTCTTGGGAATCAAAACACCTTGTCGCCCAGTCAGGCCTCTAGCACGGCAGAGGTCGAAAAAACCTTCAATTTTTTCGTTTACCCCACCAATAGCTTGAACTTCTCCCATTTGACTCAATGAGCCTGTCACAGCCAGAGATTGATTAATGGGAACTTTTGCCAAGGCTGAAAGCAGCGCATACAGTTCTGTGGATGAGGCGCTATCTCCATCAATACCGTGATAGGATTGCTCAAAAACCAGGCTAGCTGCTAAAGACAGCGGCTGGTCGGGGACAAAATGCCCCATCAGGTAGCCAGAGAGAATCATGACTCCCTTGGAGTGCAAGGCACCGCCAAGTTCTACCTCACGCTCAATATCCACCACTTCCCCGCCACCCATTCTGACCTGAGCTGTGATGCGGCCAGGGTGCCCGAAGGCATGACCACCTAGTTGAATCACCGAAAGACCATTGATCTGACCAATTCGTTCACCCTCTGTATCGATATGAAAGGTCTCCCGCAGGGTTTCCTCCCTCATGCGCATGCCAATACGACCGTGACGCGTTTGCTGCTGAGCCAGTGCTTTGTCCACATGCGCAGCTTTCACAAGCTTGGCACCAGCAGAAGTGGCCCAATGATGTGCCTCTTGCAAAAGGTCCATCACACAACGGATTTCCATACTCAACTTTTCCGAATCTTCCACGAGGCGAGAACTCTGTTCAATCACTCGCGCGATAGCTGTCCGATCAAATGGTAACAATTTTCTACGCTGAATGAGCGTGGCTAACAGCCTCGCATACAGAGTCACATTGCGTGAGTTGCGATCAATCTGATCTGAAAAATCGACTGCAACTTTGAAAAATTTTGAAAATTCGGGGTCCAGTTCATGCAACATGTAATAGAGCATGCGATCACCCACTAAGACGATTTTGATATCCAGCGGTATCGGCTCAGGTTCCAGCGACACGGTGCTGACCAGACTCAAAGACTGACCAAGGGATTCGATTCGAATTTCACCTGAACGAAGACAGCGTTTAAGAGAATCCCAAGCAAAGGGTTGCATGAGTAACTGCATCGCATCAATCACCAGGTAACCCCCATTTGCGAGATGAAGGACTCCAGGTTTGATAAGGGTGAAATCAGTCAAGAGGGTCCCCATGTGGGAAAGGTGTTCCACCCTTCCCAATAAATTATTGTAGCAGGGATTATCCTCGTACAGCACAGGAGACCCTTTGGACTGTCGGTGGTCCACCAGGAGGTTCACACGGTAGCGAGTCAGACTGATAGGCTGAGATTCTTCACCGCCGGCACTACCAGCCATGGCGACCCCGCCGTCCTTTGAGGTAAGAAAAAGCTCTTCGGCAAATTCGACCACATCTTCCAAGACACGATCAAAATAGGCTATGACTTCTGGTAGCCCTTCATAGGAGGCCTTCAAATCCTCAATCAAACCCAAGACCGCTGCCCTCGCGACACCTCGGTTGAGCTCCTTGACTTTGCGCTGGATGGCTCGCCTAATCCGGGGCACTTGGTGGATGATTTTCTCTATGTCTGCCTGGAGGGCAACCATGTCTCGCTGAATTTTTTTGCGAGTTCTCTCTGGCAATTTGCGGAAGGCATCCTGGTCAAGGATCTCGCCTTCGCGTGTGGGGGATAGCGCAATGCCGCTGGGTGTCTGGATCAGGTTGATGTGACGCTTCTTGGCTCGCAGTTTAATGGCCTCGAGGGCCTTGTCCTGCTCCTCTGCCACTTCATGCTCAATTTCCTGTCGTCGCATGCGGTATTTGTCATGCTCAAAAGCCGCAGGCACACTGTGACGAAAGTCCTCAACCAGACGATCCATCGATTCCACAAGGCCCTGCCCTGTACCAGCGGGCAATCTGAGCAGAGATGGCTTGTTGGCATCCTTGAAATTATTCACATAACACCAGTCATCAGGCACGGGTTTCCGACGAGCCAGGCCATCCAAGTAATGCCTGACTCCTGAATGCCGGCCGTATCCAGCCGGACCAAGCACAAACAAATTGTAGCCCTCGGCTTGAACTTCGACCCCAAATTGCATGGCCTCTGTGGCCTGATCCTGGCCAACCAATCCTTTCACGGGCTTCAAGTCATCAGTCGTACGAAAGGCGAGTTCTCGGGGGGCGCACCGAAGGGCAAGTTGTGATGGTTTTAAGGATCTAATACGAGGCATGGAGGTAATGAATTGAGTTACGATCTGAAATAACTTTCTTGCTGGTCAGAAATGGGGTGTCCCAAAAAGCGAAGTACTGAGAGCATGTCTTCCCATATCTGCCGCTTGATACGATTAACCGGATGCCTCAGCACATAGGATGGGTGATAAGTTGGCATGAGAGGGATGCCTCGAAAGTCATCAAATTGCCCGCGCAGACGGGTTATCCCCACTGTTTTCCTACCCAGCAGGCCTTCCACAGCGGTGCCCCCCAGGGCAACGATCACCTTGGGTCGCACGCATTTGATCTGCTCCAGCAAGTAGGGCCAGCAGGTCTGCATCTCCAGCGGGGTGGGCTTGCGGTTGCCATGATGCTGCCCAGGAGTATCTGGACGGCATTTTAGGACGTTGGCAATGTAGACATCCTGGCGAGTCAGGCCCATGGTTTGAATGATTTTGGTCAGCAGTTGCCCCGCTTTACCCACAAAGGGCTCTCCTTGCTGATCCTCCTCCACCCCGGGGGCCTCGCCCACAAACATGATTTCAGCGTCGTGGTCTCCCACCCCAAAAACCACCTGCTGCCGACTCATCGCAAGATGGGAACACTTTTGGCAAGCCTCGGCCTGCGAACGGATAGCCTGAAGCTTGTCTGGCTTATCTCTTGATGGAATGAGTGGCCAATCATCAACCCGCCCAACCAAATCCGTGGCCTCAGCTACCTGAGCAGTTTGCTCGGCCGTTGTCTTTGGCCTGACTGGCATGGGCTTTGACACTTTGAGCGAAGCCGTGTCAGCAACTGATGCACTCTGTCTGGTTTGCCCAAGTTGGGGCGAGGCCTTGGGTTTTTGATCAGTATGTCCCCTCACTGCACCCTGCCCAGAGTCGGCTCTCTGCGAGCGCAGCTGGAGCAACTCCCTCATGGCAGCAATCCCCTCTTGGGAGAGGGGAAGGCTGTTTACCCCTTCGTCCTTGAGATTCTGAAGGTGGCCAATCGCTGAATCTAAGAGCTGATCAAAACCTTGCCCCATGAAAGCACCCGCATCCGCGCTCAACCAGCGTTGGTGTTGCCGTGATATTCAAGGCGAATGAGCTGAGTATCATTATTATCGCCCCATTGAGTTCCCCACTGGATCAGGTAGAGACATCCATCCGGCCCCAGTTCCATATCCATAGGTCGCTTGAAAGTCATGCCAGGCAGGAAGCGATGCAAGTCCTTGCGAGGATTAGTGATCGACTCATCCTCCCCAAGGCGAACGGCAATGATCCAATTACGTGACCACTCATAAATGAACAGATGGTGATCATAAACCGCAGGAAGCCGATGAGGCGACTGAGCCTGCTCGTCATAATAATAGACGGGTCCCGCCATCGCCGTGCGACCTCCCCCCGCATTGACAGCGGGAAAACGGGCCGAAAGCGAATGAGGGTAGTAAATAAACGCAGATTGAGCGGGTGGCAGCTGCTTGCCTCCCGTGTTGTTGGGTGAAAGGTTCACTGGCTGGGCTGCATCCCATTGCTCAAGCGACTTTTTGCCAGCGAAATCATATTTAACATATGCCTTGTTGTTGGCGATGAAGTAAGGCCAACCGAAAAAACCCGCCTCCCGGGCCTGATTGATCTCATCGAAACCTGCTGGGCCACGCTCAGGATTCAAGTTACCCGCATCAGGGCCTACCTCGCCCCAGTAAAGATAATGGGTTCGAGGATCAATGGAGATACGATAGGGATTGCGATTACCCATGACGTAAATCTCAGGACGACCTTGGCTGCCGTCCTTGGGGAATAAATTACCATCAGGGATCTCAACGGTCCCATCATACATGGGACGAACCCTCAGGATTTTACCTCTCAGGTCATTCATGTTGGCTGAACTCTTCTGAGCATCCCATGGTGATCTGCCTGCTTGCTCGTCACTCGGGCTGAAACCATCCGAAGCAAATGGATTGGTGTTGTCACCCACTGATGCGTAGAGGTTGCCTTCGGAATCAAAGTTCAAAGAACCCCCTGAATGGCAGCATTCCTTACGCTGGGTCTTTATCCGGATGAGGGTTTTGACACTGGACAGGTCTAACTTACCTTCGTCGATGGTGAACCGGGAGACGTGATTTTCCTCAAGGTCGGGGGGGGAGTGAAACAAGTAGATCCATCCGTTGTCGGTGAAATCGGGATCGAGGGTCATCCCCAACAATCCATCTTCCAAACCAGTAAAAACCGGGACCTGCCCCACCGTGTGAACCTCGCTGGTCTCAGGGCTCCAGTATTTAACCAATCCGCGCCGCTCCGCGAAGAACACTCGCCCATCTTTGGCAACTGAGAGTTCCATGGGGTCGACGATCCCATCAGGGTCCTTGTCTGGATTTTCGGCGAGCACGACTCGTTTGAATGAGGTCTCTGGTGGATAAACAGGGTCGGCAGGCTGCTGAGCCTGAATAGAAGCCGCGAAGAGCCCTAGCAAGATTCCTGAATAAATTTTCATGTCAGTAGTTAGTTGGTAGTGCTTTTTGGTAACCTTCTCTCACAATAAGTCAACCTAGGAGTTTTTGAGCAGCTTCCACCATATCAGTGGCCGTCAGACCATGGCGTTGATAAAGGTGTTCGGCCATGTAGGCCGATTGGCCAAACTCTCCCTTTATTCCGAGGCTCACAATTTGATGCCTGGTTCCCTGTGCGGAGAGTGCGTGAGACAGTTGAGATCCCATACCGCAGACAACTTGATGGTCTTCGATACTAATCAGGCGGCCATTTGCCTTTTCTACCCATGGTGTGATGGTATCCAAATCAACACGGTTGACAAAAGGATTGCTGATGACCGTTGCCTCGATTCCCAAGGCTGCCAAGCGTTCCCCAGCCTCGACTGCTTTACTTAACAGTGGCCCGCATCCCACCAGGACTACCTCGCTTCCTTCCCGGATGACCTGAGCCTTGCCCCAAGGGTAGGTGGCCCCCTCGATCCAGTGGATCGGATAGTTCTCTCGGCCGACGAAAAAGATATAGCTCTCGCCGTCCTTGCCTGATTGCCTGTCAGAGGCATATTTTTTAATTGCAGCATGCATCAAGGCCTCTGCTTCGCCCGCGCATGAAGGTGCGATCACAACCGTATGCGGAATAGAACTCACCGCCGCAAAGTAGGTCGTCGCCTGATGGCTTGCGCCATCAGCAGCATCTTGGAAGCCAACGTGAGAGAAAATAGCAATGACCGGAGCCTGAGATAGGGCTGCCATCGTTAGAGGCAGATTGCCTTTGGTGACACCAAACTGTCCGAAAGTGTCGACGATGGGTATATAGCCAATCTTGGCGTATCCAGCCCCTACCGAAATCATGTTGCTCTCAGCGATGCCCACTTCAACAAATCGATCAGGGAAACTTTTCTGAAAAGCTGCGATTCCCGTTGATCCCTGCACATCACATGAAATGGAATACACCGGATAGCCATCTTGCGCGGCACGGACCGCGGCCTTGGCTAACCCACTCTGAATCTTGTCCTTTTTGACCGCGGGCGAGGTGGCGGGTGCGGCATTGGCTTTTGCCTGTTGGGAAGCCTCCCATTGAGCCCTGAGTTCCTGAGCCCATGTTGCCAGTTTTTCAGGCACCTCACCCCCATAAATCTCGGAGACAAATTCCACAATCTTCTCCCCTCCCTTGAGTGGGAAACCATGGCCGCCGCTAGCATTCTCTTCGGTGGCCTTCACGCCAAAGCCCTTGATCGTTTTCACCCGAACCAGAACGGGTTGGTGATCATTTTCCTTGGCAAGGCAGATGCCCTCTTCGATTGCCTGGTAGACGGCCTGTAAATCATGCCCTTTTTCCACGTCGATCACTCGCCAGCCCAACGTAGCCATGGCATCGAATGAGGGTCCCATGTCAAAGGAATCATCGGGGATCCGGCCTGACAATTTGGTCTGATTGTCTGAAAGAATCATCACGAAGGGATTGACCCTACCTCGGGCAGCCAGGCCGGGAATCGCACTGAAAGCCTCTTTGGCCTCCCCTTCCATGGAGGCGCCATCAGAGAGAACCAGCAGCGTGACTCGATCATTGCCTGCGGTTTTATCCGCCATCGCCAGGCCCTGAGACTGACCGACTGCCGAACTGAGCGGCCCGTTGCTAAGCAAGACC
>JALRAZ010000519.1 GCA_023257935.1 Verrucomicrobiota bacterium | reverse complement strand
AGGCCCTCTTTTCGCTCGTGGGCATAAACCCCGTAATAGCCATGACGCAGTGGCGAGGCCATCAGATCACCAATGCTCTGCCATTGACCCACCCACCTGAGGGGCGAGGTATGGGCAGGTCCCACAAGCGGCTCCATCCAGTCATTGAAGTCCCGCTCATCGGGTCGGAAACTATCGGCGGGAATCACCAACTCAGTCCTTGGTGAGACCTCGTGGCCTCCGCCTGGTGCCAGGGTCGAGGTCGTCCAGTGGGAAAAGCGTACGGCGTGAGGATTCGGGTTGTAGACCTGAATGTCAGCATAGAGCCATGGATCATCCATCCGAATCACATAATCAACCTGGTGGTGAAGCCCGGTGAGGGGTTCAAGTGTTTGCATCCGGATCCGCTTTTCCTTGGCGCTATCAGTGACCAGTCGGTGGTCCCATTTGAGCGCATGGCTGGTTCCGTGTTCTCGGCTTGGCATCACATGCTCAATCCCCCCCCATGTCATCCAAAACCCGGTGTCGTTGTTTGCACCCAGGGGGATGGCGATCGGATTGATCCAAAGTTGCTCCCGGCCAGAAGGAGGATGAACCAGGGAGTGGACTCGCCCCATGGAAGGAATGAGGGTTGCCTTGAGGTAATCATTCTCAAGCACCAAGGCACGGCGAGAACGAGTCACTACCTGCTCTGGAACGGATCGAAAGCGCTTCCAGTCCATGACTGGAAGTCCACGGGAATCGGTTTCCACAGCAAACTCATACCTCACATAGCGCAGAGGGACTTCAGCTGGCGTGCACTCCAGATGCCCAGCAAACAAGCAAGGTATCCCTAGCAGGAGGCAAAGTAGGCCAACAAACCACCGTGGACTGGGCGAAGTAGCGGACATGAGAGCATCATGGAATCGGTCCGGTTTGCTAGCAAGCCCGTGATAGGGGAGAGATCAAAGTCTTGGGCGATTAAGCTTCACCGCACAAGCATTTCAAACACCACAAAGGCCATCATCCTGACAAACCCAGTCACCCATCCGATTGGCCGAGGTCTCTCTTTTGTCTTTCCTTGTTCGACAGCACCATTAGTCTTACCCGGCTACGACTTGGCATGGACCCAGACCTCATCAGAAACTTTAGCATCATTGCTCACATCGATCACGGGAAGACCACCCTTTCCGATCGTCTGCTCAACCTGACTGGAACGATCTCCGATCGCGACATGGAAGCACAGCTGCTGGATTCCATGGATCTGGAAAAGGAGCGGGGCATTACCATCAAGGCCCATCCGGTGACCATGTATTACAATGCAAAGGATGGAAAACGCTATGAGCTCAACCTGATCGACACCCCAGGGCATGTCGACTTTGCCTATGAGGTTTCACGCAGCATGAGCGCCTGTGAAGGGGCGCTGCTCATTATTGATGCCGCTCAGGGAGTGGAGGCACAGACTGTCGCCAACCTGCACCTGGCGATGAAGCAGAATCTGACCATCATCCCGGTGATCAACAAAATCGATTTGCCGCACGCCGATCTGGAACAGGCTCTGGTCCAGCTCGAAGACATCCTTGCCATCCCCAGAGAGGAAGCCATCCCAGCCAGTGCCAAGAATGGCATTGGCATTGAGGAAATCCTCGAAGCTATCGTTCAGAGGGTGCCGCCCCCCAAGCCAACCGGTGCGCCTTCGACGCAGGCACTGCTCTTTGATTCTTACTACGACACCTACCGTGGCGTGGTCACCCATGTTCGCGTTTTCAATGGTGCACTCAAGGCAGGTAGTCCGGTCAAACTGCTCCACTCAGGCAAAAATGTGGAAGTGAAGGAAGTGGGGAGCTTTAACCCCAAGCCCTACAAACGAGATGAGCTGACCGCAGGGGAAACTGGCTACTTTACGGCTAATATCAAAAGTCCGCTGGACATCAAAGTCGGCGACACCCTGACCGATGCCAAGCACCCCTCACCACCACTACCAGGTTTTCAGGAAATTCATCCCATGGTCTACAGTGGGATCTATCCGATCAACACCGCTGACTACGAGCACCTCAAAGCCAATCTCGCTAAGCTCCAGCTCAACGATGCCGCTTTTGTTTATCAGCAGGAAACCTCAGTAGCCCTGGGGTTCGGGTTTCGCTGCGGCTTTCTGGGCCTGCTTCACTTGGAGATCATCCAAGAACGCCTGCGTCGGGAGTTCGAGATGGACATCATCGCGACCTATCCCAGCGTGGTCTACCAGGTCACCATGACCGATGGGAAGGTCGAGGAAATTGACAATCCCGCCCACTTGCCGGCTACCAATCACATTGAGACCATTGAAGAGCCCATGGTCAAATCCTTCATCATCTGCCCCAATGACTACATCGGTGACATGATGGCGCTAGTTGCAGAGAAGCGGGGCTTGCTCGTGCACACCGAAACCCTGGATGGTTCCAGGGTCATGTTGACCTGCCGCATCCCGCTGGGGGAGATCCTGATCGACTTTCATGACCGCATCAAAAGCCTCACTCGGGGCTACGGTTCCATGGATTATGAGCACGATGGCTACGAGGCTTCAGACATGGTCAAGCTCGACATGCTGGTCAATGGTGAATCGGTTGACGCTTTCTCCTGCATCGTTCATCGATCCAAAGCAGAATCCAGAGGACGCTCTCTGGCAGCCAAGCTCGGTGAAGTCATCCCCAGACAGCAGTTCCAGGTGGCCATTCAGGCCGCCATTGGAGGCAAGATCGTAGCCAGGGAAACCGTGAGAGCCCTGCGCAAGGATGTGACTGCCAAATGTTATGGTGGGGATATCACGCGCAAACGCAAGTTGCTCGAAAAGCAGAAAGAGGGTAAAAAGCGCATGAAGTCGGTGGGTTCGGTGAACATCCCACAAGAAGCTTTTGTCCAAGTCTTGAAATCATGATCCAGTTTGCATGGCGATGGCTCAGCTCGAAGCGGGTGCGCACGGCCACCCAGATGCGGCATTATGTTTGGAAGCATACCAATGCCCAGCGCGACCAGCTCAGCCAGGAAGCAGTTCAGGAACTCGAACAGGCAATGGCTCAACTCAGAAGGGCTATTGTCGACCCAGCTAGTGGCACTTCCCTTGAACAGGCCATTGAATCACTTGAAACAACCGCGCATCGCTGGCTCAAGCCTTACGCGAGTGCCTCCATCCGAGAAAACCTGGAGGTATTCCTGGTCGCCGCAGCAGTGGTGCTGGCTTTTCGGTCGTTTTTCTTTCAGCCCATGGCCATCCCCACAGGATCGGCCCAACCATCCTTTTATGGTATCACCGAAGAAAACCTGAGGGATAGAGCTGATGTCGAGCTTCCCAGTGGACTGGAGAAAATCTATCGCCGGTGGGTCAAAGGTGAAAAATTTGTCTCGGTCAAAGCCAAGAACTCCGGAGAGTTGCGCCTGCTCGATCCCAAACCCGTTCGCATTCTACCTCTGGTATCCAAGCAACGCTTCACCATCGGCAATCAGCTCCACACGATCTGGTTTCCTCCTGATGATCTCTGGAAACGGGCTGAAGTCTACCCGGGCATGAAGTTTGAGGCTGGGGACGACGTCATTCGCCTCAAAGTGACCAGTGGCGATCATCTGTTTGTCGATCGCATGACCTACAACTTCCGGCGACCCGAACGTGGGGAAACCATCGTGTTCAAGTCAACAGGTGTCCCCAAGCTGACCCAGAACACCCACTACATTAAACGCCTGGTGGGCATGGGGGGAGAAAAGATCCGTATTGGGGATGACCGTCATGCCTACATCAACGATCGCCGCCTGGAAGTCAGTGATCCAGGCTTTGACAGGGTTTATTCTTTTGACAACAAGGCTCCTGAGGACAGCGTTTACTCTGGCCATGTGAACGGCAAGGTAGCTAGGGAATACGGCAATCTAAGCATTGCCATGCAAACTGAGTTCCCTGATGGCGATACCGCCTACCAAATCCGCGATAATCACTATTTTGTCATGGGAGACAACACCATGAACAGTTACGACAGTCGCGCCTGGTTGGACTTTCCTCGAGAAAAAGTCATTGGCAAGCAGTGCTTTGTCTTCTGGCCTATCACCGAGCGGTTTGGTTGGCACAACTACTAGGTCTGCCTGCAGAAAAAGCCAGGGTCCAGGCAGCCACATCACCTCGCTAGGCCCATGACAGACTCCTAATTTCCTGATGGGGCCCGACCCACCGAAATCATGCTTTTGATTGAATCCCTCCGATTCATGAGACAGAATCATGGGCATGAAAAACACCCCATTTCGGAGGATCATTCAGCAAGCTCTCACCACCCTTACGGGCGTCATTTGCCTGG
>JALRAZ010000502.1 GCA_023257935.1 Verrucomicrobiota bacterium | reverse complement strand
GGGGCAGGGATGATTCATCCCGGAATGAGTCCTTCGGGGCAACGCCCTTTGAGTATGCCTTTACACGCAACCATGCTTGGTTTTGTGACGACCGATGCATGCATAGACAAGCTGACTCTTCAGCAATGCCTGACTCAGTCGGTGGCCTCAAGCTTCAACCGCATCACGGTAGACGGTGACATGAGCACCAATGATACGGTGCTAGCTCTGGCCAATGGATTGGCAGGAAACCCTCTTCTTTCTGTTTCATCGAAATCATCATTTATGCGCCAGGACCTCCGACATTTTCAGGAGGCACTCGATCATGTCTGTCTCGAATTAGCCAAAATGCTCGTCCGAGACGGGGAAGGGGTCAGCCGTTTTGCGACTGTTTTCCTCGAGGGGGCACGCAACGATCTGGATGCCGATCTTGCCCTGCGCAGTGTTTGCAATAGTGCTCTGGTCAAGACCAGTTGGCTTGGAGGGGACCCAAACTGGGGTAGGATTCTTGATGCCCTTGGGTATTCCCACGCTACCATTGATCCGATGCGAGTGGATATTGCCTACAGTGCTTCCAAATCCTCACGTAAGGTTCACTCTTTGCGTGCCGGTAAGCCGAGCAAGGTCACCTTCCAAACTTTATGCGAGCTGGTTGCTGGCCCGGAGATATTCCTGCATATCAACCTCAATCTTGGTAAGGGTAGGGGCGTGATGTATGCCAGCGATTTGACTGAAGACTATGTCACTTTCAACAAAGGCGATGTGAGTGATCCCGCCTCTTTAGGAGGATAGAGACCCTGCTTAATGAATGAATTAATTGACAAGGCAAAGGTGCTTCTTGAAGCGCTACCCTACATCCAACGCTTCAGTGGGGCTACTTTCGTCGTCAAATACGGAGGGAGTTTCATGGATTCTGAGGATCCTTCCATAAGGGAAGCTGTGGCTCGTGATATCGTTTTCCTCGAAGCCGTGGAAATTAACCCTGTCGTGGTGCATGGAGGAGGCAAGGCAATCAGTCGAGCCATGCAAGCCTCAGGTCTGGTTCCTGAATTTTCGCAGGGACATCGGGTCACCAGCAAAGAAACCGTCAGGCTTGTTCACGAAGTGCTCTCACATCAGATCAATCCAGACATCGTCAAAACGATCAATCAGCTGGGAGGAGCTTCCCGCGGCTTCTCAGGGACTGACATTTTTACTTGTCGGCCAAAGCGAGTATTGGACCAGCAGGGTCAACCACTCGATATTGGTTTTGTGGGTGAAGTGCATGAGGTTTGTGTTGAACCTTTATGGGAATGTATCAGCCAGGGCATCACGCCAGTGATTAGCCCCACTGCTTTGGGAGAGGATGGTCAGATTTACAACTGCAACGCCGATGTCGCAGCTGCCATGGTGGCCATAGCACTGCAGGCCAGCCGCCTGGTTTTCATGAGTGATGTCCCGGGCCTGCTGGCCCAGCCTGACTCACCAGATTCGTTGATTTCGCATCTTCACATATCCGATGTTAGGCAACTTAAGGAGAGTGGGGTGATCAGCTCAGGGATGATTCCAAAAGTGGACAGTGCCACTCAGGCTATTGAAAGAGGTGTCGGTAAGGTCTCCTTCGTGGACGGGCGCATGCCCCATGCCGTGTTGCTGGAAATTTTCACTGACCAAGGCGTTGGGACTGAGATTGTGCTGGATGACGGAAAAGAAGCCTGAATCGAGATTCAAGCATCATGGAAAGCAAAGATTGCCATACTTTATTCGATCAATATGTGATGCCTACCTACGGGCGTTTCCCACTGACTTTCGAGCGTGGGGAAGGGCATTACCTCTGGGATACACAGCAACAGCGCTACCTGGATATGGGTGGGGGGATTGCCGTGAATATATTGGGGCATGCTCATCCTGCACTTAGGGAAGTGCTTTGTGATCAGGCTGGTAAATTATGGCATTGTTCCAATCTTTATCACCACCGGAGGCAGGGGCAGCTCGCCGAAGAGTTGGTTTCGCGCATTGGCTCAGGTAAAGTTTTCTTTTCAAACAGTGGAGCTG
>JALRAZ010000470.1 GCA_023257935.1 Verrucomicrobiota bacterium | reverse complement strand
CGCTACTATCCTCCCCTAGAGTCACATCCCCGACCACCACCGCACCCTGGGCGATGTAGGCCGAATCAGCCAGGCGGGGTTGACGTCCCCAAAACGTGCGCAAGCGTGTTTCAAAGTCCATGAGGGGAAGCCTCCATCAAGATTCCGGCATCCACTGATTACGCAGGATGGCTGCGATATCCATGAAGGCTTGCCCTGCTGGGGAATCATTGTCCACCGCCGCGACAGGTTTGCCTGTGTCGCCACCTTCCCTGATCTCCGTAAACAAAGGCACTTCCCCTAGGAAAGGGATACCCTTTTCGTTGCACTCCTGGCGTCCACCGCCGTTGCCGAAAAGTTCGACACGCTCCCCTTGCGGTGTGGTGTAGTAGCTCATATTTTCGACCATACCCAAGATAGGTACATTGACTTTTTGGAACATGGCGATCCCCTTACGGACAATTCCCAGAGAAGCCTGTTGAGGTGTGGTCACCACCACCCCCCCGTCAAGGGGCACAGTCTGACAAAGCGAGAGTTGGGCGTCACCCGTACCGGGAGGAAGATCAACAAGGAGAATATCCAGTTCACCCCAATCAACACTGGAAAAGAATTGCTGAATGGTCTTCATGATCATGGGACCACGCCAGATCACCGGTTGGTCATCATTCAGCAAGAATCCCATACTCATCAGTTTGACCCCATGATTCTCAAGAGGAACCATCTTTTGCTCGGGCGTGATCGCTGGGCGTTCATGAACCCCCATCATCAGCGGGATGCTGGGACCATAAATATCGCAGTCCAGCAGGCCAACTTTGACCCCTAAGTGGTGCAGCGCACAGGCCAAGTTAACCGAAACCGTCGATTTACCCACTCCCCCCTTGCCACTGGCAACGGCAACAATGCGCTTGAGCCCAGGAACTGCTTGTTGGTTATCGAATGGATTCTTGGTGGCACCGGTCGAGGCGTTTTGACCTGATGCCGAAGCCGGCAGCTTCACCTGCACATGCAGATGATCCACCTTGTCGGTCTTTTTCAGTAGGGTCTCAACTTCATCCTTAATGGTCGCCGCGATGGAATCATTGCCTCCGGTCAATTCTATCAGAATGCTGACAGCACCATGATTGCAGGCAACTTCTCGAACCAAGCCAAAGGAAACAATGTCCCTGCTGTAGCCTGGGTATTTGATTCCTTTCAAAAGCTCCAATATTTCTTCTTTGGTCATAATCAATCGGCTACAGGGTCATGTCGGCATGGGGTAAAGCCTTTCGAGGAGAACGTTCCCACCGAGAACGCCGGGTAGAAGACCAAGTTAGCCTGAGTTATCCTAACTCGCTAACTTCCTTTGGCAATGGACTTTTTGATCTGGATTAACGGCGTGGAAAGAGAGTAATCTTTCGTAGGGGAATCCAGGGCTTCATCCTCCACCGCCTGACTCGGCGCATGAGGGGTCGTTATTCATCAGGTCCTTAAGATCAATGCATGCCTCAGATTTCCCTGCATGAATATGAAAAGGGTTGTCATTGTATCCAAGTCAGGCGAATCGAGGGATCGGCATGTTGCTGAAGCGCTGGAAAAACAGCTGCAATCCTCTGGATACGTGGTCTACAGGGATCTTGATGCTGAATCCAATATGATTTGGGCCAAAGGTGTGATGGACCAAATTCAGCAGGCAGATGTGATCATCCCATTGCTATCCCAGGCTGCCGCCAACAGCGAACATCTGGCTTATCAGATCGAGACAGCCCATGACACAGCCCAGCGACACCATGGAAGACCTGCTCTGATTCCCTGCCTACTGGGTTGGACAGGACCGCTACCTGAACCCTTGGGAGGTATTTTATCCCCCATCAAGTTACTGCTCTGGGAAGAAGAGGCCGATACGGCTAAGCTTATAGAGGGCATCCAGGAGCGCATGGATCGTTTACCCCAAACCGCACAAAACGCGGAAATCCAAATCAAGCCCGGCTTGAGATTACTTCCCAAACCAGCCTTACGGCCCAAGCCGGTTCGAGTGAATCTTGAGGCCATGCAGGCGCCAAAGGGCCCTCTGCCTCTGGAACCCATCGGTGGGGCCGTCCCCCTGCATTCGGATTTTTACATGCAACGTGAGGTCGATCGGGAGTTCAAGGAAGCTCTGATGCGCTACGACAGCATCGTTCTGGTCAAAGGTCCCCGACAAATTGGCAAGACTTCTTTATTAGCCAGAGGGCTTCAACTCGGTCGAGAACGTGGCGCCAAAGTAGCCCTCACTGATTTCCAAAAATTCAACGCGTGCCACCTCGAAAACGTTCAGAGTTTTTACCTGAGCCTGGCCGAATCCCTGGCTGACCAACTTGATATTGACGTCCTACCTGCTGATGTTTGGGACGATCGACGCGGCCCAAATGTTAACTTCGAGCGGTACATACGTCGGGAGATCTTGGATAAGATTCATGCCCCACTGATATGGGGTCTGGACGAAGTAGACAGACTCTTTACCTGCGAATTTGGAAGCGAAGTCTTTGGCCTATTCAGGAGCTGGCATAATGAGCGGGCCCTGGATCCTGAATCCCCATGGGCTGGTCTCACATTGTGCATTGCCTACGCCACTGAAGCGCATTTGTTCATCAGCGACATGAATCAGTCGCCCTTCAACGTCGGCACACGCCTCCGACTGGACGATTTCGATCAAACACATGTTGAGGAACTTAATGAACGCTATGGACGCCCTCTTTCCGGAAGCCAGGAAACCCATGACTTCCAGAAATTATTAGGTGGTCACCCTTATTTGGTTCGTCGTGGTCTCCATGAAATGGCCTCGCGGAGGATCTCATTTGAAGTCATGGCCTCAACCGCCGACAAGGATGATGGCCTGTTCGGTGATCATCTCCGGCGCATCCTTGTGGTTCTGGCTCGAGATCCGGCTCTTAGCCAAGTGCTGGTCGGGGTTTTGAACACGGGAAAGTGTCCAGATCCAGAAAGTTTTTACCGCCTTCGCAGTGCTGGCCTCATTCAGGGCACTTCCGAGCTGGAATGTGAGCCAAGATGTGACCTTTACCGACGCTTTCTTAAGCGACACCTTGATCAAGGTTCCTGAGCAAGGGAAAGATAGCGTTTGTAGCTTGCCTCCGCATCAAACTCAATGGCCTGGGCGTGCTGGTGAATCTGAAGACCAAAGCTCAGGGTAAAGGGCTTATCTGGCGTGACGTCCCTGCGCAAATGCCTGTTGGCTTTGATGTCCAATGGAAAAGGGTTGGCTACCAAAACACCGTACTCGCGACTGTGCGCCCAAGTTTGGGGGTTGCGGGGGCCAGACATCAGCTGAATGCCAGACCATTGTCCG
>JALRAZ010000405.1 GCA_023257935.1 Verrucomicrobiota bacterium | reverse complement strand
GATGCTGACTTCGCTGCTTAGGGCCAGCTTCGGCAGTTGTGTTAGGTCAAACACCTTTAAATGAGCCTTTTGATTGGAACCATCGACTGGTTCAGCTTCAACAATCGCTGAACCCATGCCAAGACCTTGCAGGATGATGAGTTGATGATCCCTAATCGTGGCACCTACCACCGGGCCATCATCTAGATCAATCAGGGCCAGGGTTTGTGATCCATCGGAAGCATCCACAACACGCAGAGCCCCCCCCGTCCTTGTCCACGCATCGCCTCGATCCAACTCGATCAAATGAGATCCAACCGAGAAGACTTCATCTACTTTCCAGGAAAGCATGAGTTCAGATTGAACCCTAGGCACGTCGCGATCTGAGGCATCCACTGAAAGCAAACTCTTGCCAGAAAGTGACAGGATTGATTCCCCTACCATGGTCGACCTCCTGGGCTGCACCTCGTGCTCAATGAGGCCACGCTTCATCAGAGCATCTCCCTCTAGCTCGATCAGCTGCACGGCTTTGGTGGACTGACTTTCATCATAGGACTGAAATGGAACCAGGATGAGCCCCTCCTGCTCCAACCAACCAAACGCTTTCTCATCGCTATTTGCCTCGCTCCAGCTGTGATGCGATCCGATGGGCACTCGGCTCAGCAAACCCGGCTTAGACGGATCGCTGACATCAAATAGGGAGACAGCAACCCGCCAGCCATCGACATTATCAATCCCGATACTGAGCAGCCTGTCCCCAAGAGGTTGAATGTAGGTTGACCAGCCAGGCACCTCGAGCTCACCAGCAATGAGAGGCTGGGTTGGATCGGAAAGATCAACCACCCAAAGTGGATCCACCCTTAGGAATGTAACGATGTAGGCTTTGTCACCATCAAATCGGGTTGCATACAGGCTTTCACCCTTGCCCAGCTGGACTTCACCCAGTCGATTTGGTTTCTGAGGGACAGTAAGATCAAATGTTTCAAGCTGCGTAATGAGGGTTGAGTCACGTTTTTCACTGATCACCCGCAACACATTATCCTCCACACTCATTTTAAATTTATCGTTGACCCGCCCGGCAGGCTGGATGGTACTCAACTCTTTCATGGATCCGTCAGGTTGACTGATATCGATTAGCCGGATCATGGACTGCCACCAGCCGTTATTCCCCTCACCCTGAGTCACAGCTAAGAGATACTGACTGGTTGCATGAATGACATTCCCATAACCAGGCACCCAAATTTGATCTTTCAATATAGGTGCGGAGGGATCTTTTAAGTCATAGCTCGTCACCATCGACCCCCATTCCCAAAAGGTTTCACCTCTTGGGCCTGCCTTCTGCTCATAAACTTGTGAGCTTACATAGAGGGCCTGACCCACCAAACGGCTTTCCTGAATATAACCCCTGACACCCACCGTGGCGGCCACTTCGGGTTGTTCGCCGGTCACATCCAGGATGACCAGACGATTTTCTGCATCCCCAGACCACCAGCCACAGCTGTTGCGGGCCAATAGGGCCACATAGGCTGAATCCAGGACATACATCTGCTCACCTGAGGCGGGCATGATTCGCTCTCCGATCAATTGAGGGTGAGCGGGGTCAGCGATATCAATAACCTGTAGCCCTCGGTATTGGTTGAAAAAGTAGACCCGATCATCTCGAACACTCCATATATCCGATTCCACGACATCGCGATCGTCGCTTTCGATTTGTTTGTTGGCATCCGCCGCGTCCTCAGGTGCGCCATCGATCGAAGGGAGGGCAGGAGCCAGCATGTCATCACCATCCTCGGGCGCAACAAATTCGGACTGTCCACTGTAGGCCTCCACAGCCAGCTCGGTCTTGGCAATTGCCCGGATCCGCAACCACTCCAGGTCTCGGGATGTGCGCATGGTGAATCGATATTCTCCGGCAGTGCCATCGGTGTAGAGCACGGCACGAGGCACCCAAGCTCCCTCGCCAAAGCGAGGCTTTCCCTCAAGATAAACCTGCCGAAAGCCCTCTGGAATTTGAGCCAGAACCTCGACATATCCATCTTGGAAGAGAATATCAATGATGCGGGGCAGGTTTTCAGAATCCTCCTGGTTCTGCCCCTGGAGTGGGACAAGTGAAAACCACAGGCTCAATAGTGTGGCCATCGTATTAAAGCAGAGTCGATAGATAAGCATAGCATTCATGGACATTGATCGCTTGTGAGTCTGATCCTACTCCCCCTTGGGGAGATTTAGGATTTAAAGGTTGCTTTGTGGCCACAGATTGACTGCAGGAACAATGCCAAGCCAATACCGTGATGCACATCAAACCCTCTTATCCCATTATTGAATTCTGTGAGGAAGCAAAAAGATCGGAACCCGAACACACCCTAGGAGACAATCCTTGATCCTGGGGGCCCTGAGAGGCTAAATGGATCATCACTCGTCCCATGAATTGCATGCCTGATTCAGTTCTAGGAGCCCAGCGTCATGCCTGGCTGCTTCTTTGCTGGGGCTATTTGACCTGGGCTCTTCATGGTGCCCCCCCGGAACTCAATCACTGGTATCCTGCAGGCGCTCAGGCGGGCATCACCCTTGAGGTGAGCTCGGTAGGAAAATCCGACCCCTGGCCTCCACAGGTCTGGTGTTCCTCCCCGGATGTGACCTTTAATCCACTGGAAACAGCCAACCTCTGGCAAGTTCAAATCGCCGAGCAGGCTCATCCTGGCCCCGTGCTTGTCCGGCTCTATAACGCTTCGGGAGCTTCAAGCGCACGTTGGTTCCTGATACAGCAAAGCAAAACGGTTCAGGAAGAAGAGCCCAACAACGCACCCATGGAAGCGAACCCTTCGCCCATGGGCTCCATGATTCACGGAAGACTGCGCGAGCGACAGGATGTGGATACTTACGCTTTGGCACTGCGCGCCAACACAACTTTAATCGCCCGCATGGACGCCTATGTATTGGGATCCACCGTAGACCCCTTGATGCGCCTGCTAAATCGGCAAATGCAACCCGTAGCTATCAACCACGACAGTTATTACCTGGATCCCTTTATTGCCTATGATGTCACGGTCACCGACACCTACTACCTACAGTGCATGGGATTCCCTTATCCTGCCAATGCCAGCGAACAACTCGGCAGTGGTGAAGGTTACATCTATCAAGTCTATGTGACCGATGGACCTTATTTGCGCACAGCCGACTGGCCTGAAGGTAGCCACCCTCAAACCATGATACTGGATGGTTGGAACCTTGACAGCCCAACAGCCCAGCGGACCATGGGCTTGTCAACACCCTGGGTCGATTTCCCAACCGCTGCCCAAGCAGACCTGATCAACGCCAAGGGGCTTGCTACCGAGGAGGAGCCAAACGATGATTCAGACCATGCCACACGCATAAGCGCTGGTTCCAGAGGATCCCTTCAAAGCCATCAGGATGTGGATTGGTTCCGCTGGACCGCTTCAAAAGGGACCCATTACAGCGTATCCATACAGTCTGCACGCCTTGGTTTCCAGGGTGATCTGCTTCTCAAACTCTTCGATCAGGAAGACAAGGAAATACTATCCAATGATGACGGGATCGGCACGGTAGACCCAATGTTGGACTGGCTGGCACCTGATACAGCCGAATATCAATGGCGGTTAAGTTCAAGGACCCAACCATCCGGCACGAGCCTTCCCTATCGATTACTGATCACCCCGATGGAGCCCAGTTGTCGTCTGAGCTTGGAGTCAGAAATCATTGATCTCAAACCCGGTGATTCAAAAGCAATGACGATTACCATAGAGCGCTCCTATGGTCACCATTCAGCTTTGATGCTTGAAGCCATAGGTATTCCGGCCGGGGTTTCAATGACCAGCAGTCTTATTCCTGCTGAGGCCAAGGAAGCGAAGATCGTCTTTCATGCAACACCCTCAAGTCAGCCCCATCAAGGGCCCTTGCGCTTGATGGCCAGAGAAAGTAATAACCGCTGGAGAACCTTCCCCGTCGGTAGAAAAACCATCACCACATCAGTCAACAATGGCGTCCCTAATGGCTATCTAGACCAAGTCTTGGTCTCCATTGATGACCTATGGATCAGCCTACTGCCGGCCACAGACCAGATGTCAGATTCAACGGAGTGATTTATTCAGCCCTGATCACAACATGAGCCTTTTGTCTGAAACCAACGCCAAGGCACCCGTTCGGCAGATTGGAGGGCTTCGCCATCTCGCAAGGTTCTGCCTGCTAGCGGGAACCCTGATCAGCGGCAATGGGGGCGAATCAGACTATCGAGC
>JALRAZ010000376.1 GCA_023257935.1 Verrucomicrobiota bacterium | reverse complement strand
AGCATATGATTCATCGCCCCAAATGGTGCAACCGCCTCCGGCACTACCTGGCTGGGAGCAACACCAGAGGTGATGCCTTTATCGGGCTCATTGGCAATGTAAGCCGCCCGGGCCGGGCTATCTGGAACATGGCGCTTTCCTGAAACGAACACTCAAACCTTGGTGACATGGTGACACTTGATAACAATGCGTCTTTCAGCCCATCTAGGGCCTACCTTAACCGGGTTGCCACGGCGGTCCCAGAACATGAATGCCACCAGTCGTTTCTGGATCATTTGGAGCAAATCCTTCCGGCTCATCGTGCCTCTCGACTGAGGAGGATCGCTGCGCATGCTGGTATTGAGCGGCGATATTCGGTCCTTCCCACATTAATTGGGCCGACTGATTCCAAGGCCTACTACCGCCCTGGTCAGTTTCCCTCCACAGGTCAACGGATGGAGACCTATCGTGAGCATGCTCTGGGTCTTGCTATGCTTGCCCTGGAAAGGTTGGCCTTATCTTCACGGGATAAGCAGGAGGTGACGCACCTCATCATCACTTCATGCACCGGATTCTATGCTCCGGGATTGGATATCGATCTGGTGCGTCATGGCGGTTTCCTACCATCTGTTCATCGAACCTTGATCACCTACATGGGATGTTATGCGGCCATTTCTGGGCTTCGCATGGCGCGAGACATCCTTCGCAGTCAGCCCCAAGCCAAGGTGCTGATGGTTAACCTTGAGCTATGCAGTCTTCACCTTCAGCAGGAAGCGCCGATGGATCGTATGGTGAGTTACCTGCTCTTTGGCGACGGCTGTGCTGTTTCATTGCTTAGCTGCGATCCTGAAGGCCTTGAACTGATAGGCTTTCATTCCATGCTCGGGCTGGATGCGATCGATAGAATGAGTTGGATGGTGCAGGACAAGGGTTTTGAAATGACCTTGGACAAAGAAGTGCCTCAGCTGATTCAGCGGCTGCTGGACCAGGAGAAGAATGCTCTTTTCCAGCGAGTTCAGCCATCGGATTTTGGGCACTGGGCCATTCATCCCGGAGGTAGAGCTATCCTGGATTCGGTGCAATCTGGGCTGGGCATTTGCGAGTCTCTGATGGAAGATTCCAGGCAAGTGCTTAAGGATTATGGAAATATGTCATCAGCAACCGTCATGTTTGTGCTGGAATCGATCCTGCGGCGATCAGGCCAGCAGGCGCCGGCTTCTGGGTTGTCCATGGCTTTTGGTCCAGGATTGACCATAGAGTCCATGGAGTTTTGTTCGGTTAGAACGTGATGATAAATGAGGATCTTGTTAGCAGAGGATGAGGATAAGCTAGCTCGCTATATCAAACGCGGGTTGGAGGAGGCCGCCTATACCGTTGACCTGGCCAGTGATGGTGAGGAAGCAATTTGGTTGGCTGAAAACCATGGGTTTGATGCAGCTGTGTTGGATGTGATGATGCCAGGTAGGGATGGTTTTAGTGTTGTGCGGCAACTCAGACGTCAGGGACTCACTTTTCCCATTTTATTTCTTTCTGCCCGTCATGAGGTCGAAAACCGAATCAGAGGCCTCGATGCCGGTGGGGATGACTACCTCACTAAGCCGTTTTCCATGGAGGAGTTGCTGGCTAGACTGCGTGCTTTGCTCCGGCGCCAGCGACCGGCCCAGTCCAATGCCTTATGTGTGGGCGCTCTCCAAATGGATTTGCTCAGTCACCAGGTCCAATATGCTGGGCAGTCCATTGAACTCACCAATAAGGAATTCGCCCTGCTGGAGCTGCTCATGACACATGCTCCCAGCCCAGTTACCAAGACTAAGATGATCGAACAGGTCTGGAATCAGCATTTCGATTCGGGGACCAACCTCATCAATGTTTATGTCAATCGCCTGCGCGGTAAAATTGAAACAGGCAAGGCAGCAGGTGTTTCCATCCGCACCATTCGAGGTGTTGGTTTTGCCCTTGTCGATCATAAGGAGTCCTGAACCATGACTTTGAGAACGCGGCTGGCACTATGGTACGGGGCGAGTTTGTCGTTGGTGTTTGCTGCCCTCCTAGGAGGTGTGAACTATTTCATGCACCAGCAGGCAATTGTTCGCATGGATGCTTTTCTGGAGGATGTGGCACAGCGTGCCCATGAACTCATCGAACTGGATGAGGGCAAACAGCTCAAGTTGACCTCGGCAATACGACTTGAGAATTTTTCTGTCAACGAGGTTGGCGAGGCCCTACTACAAATTCATCTCGAAGAGGGTGGCATCGTTTTTAGTTCAGCCAATCTGGAGAATCATTATCTACCTGATTTGAGTGAAGTCATGGCATCAGGTGGAGACGTGTCCAGATTGACTGTTGGAGACCTTCGTGTCGCTGAATTCTATTGGGATTCTTTGCACTTGATCGTTGCGATCAATCATAAGCCCTGGCTAGGAGCCGTGAGTCAGATTCATCAGTTTTCTGCTTTTGGATTTGTGATCATCGTCGCAATCGGGGTTTTGCTGGGGTATGGCATTAGCTCCATCACACTGAGACCGTTGACACGCATCCAGAAAGCTGCTGCCTCGATTAATCTCAACACGCTTGATCAACGACTGGATAACCCGGCTGGGCCCCTCGAGTTGAGGGAGCTCTCGACCTTGTTCAATCAGATGCTTGAACGTCTGGAACAATCCTTCAAGCAAAGTCAGCGGTTCACTGCGGATGCAGCCCATGAAATCAGGATGCCTCTGACGGTGATGAAGCTCCAGGCCGAAAAGATGGCCAAGTTCCTGGGGCAGGATCAACAGGAACTGGGTGTGATGTTGGATGAAATGCTCGATGAAATCGCACGCTTGGATGAGGTGCTGGAACACCTGCTAGTGTTGGCACGAGCTGAGTCGGGCATGCTTCCCATGAATGTTCGACAGGTCGCCATTGAGGAGCTACTGGGTAGTTTTGCTGACGATGCACAACTACTATGCGAACAGGCTGGCCGAACCTTTCTCATGGAAGCCAACCCACCAGGGCTGGTTCAAGTGGATGCCTCCTGGGTCAGGCAGGTGCTCTTCAACCTTCTTTCAAATGCCCTCAAATATGGCTATCCCGACACGCCTGTTACCATGCGAAGCATGATCGATCAGCAGCGCTGGACTCTGATGATTCAGGATGAAGGTCCAGGGGTGCCGCAGAACCGAATCCCGATTATTTTTGAACGTTTTGTCCGAGCTCATCCCAAGGAAGTCTTTCGCTCTGGTTCAGGTCTGGGGCTGGCAATTTGTAAGGGGCTGATTAACATGCACGGTGGTCGTATGACTTGTCGCAATGTCTCCGAGCCTAAATCTGGCTTCCAAGTTCAGGTCGTCATCCCATTGATTAAGCAAGGCGAATTGCCGTGAGGGACTCACGGCTTTGGTCGAAGTAGGTTGCGTGCCCCTGCATGTTCTTGCAGATTCTCTGCAAGGTGCTGCATGATCTACCCCACCAGGCAGGATTCCAGTCACTGGTTTGGGGCTACCGTAGCTTTTGATTGGCCTCGTAGAGGGCGATTTACTTCCTTGGCACGCTGGATGCTCCCACCGTAATCCATGTGCTCATCAGCCATTCGCTTGTTTTGGATTGCCTTGTTCTGGATGGGATGGAACCTTCAGGGCGAGCAGCAGGATCATAATCAAAACGCTTGGTTCAGCTATTTCGGGGATCATCCTCTTTCAGGCGGACCCTGGGGTTTACATTTCGATGCTCAATTGCGTCGCAGTGACCTGGGTGCCGAACCGATGCAAGTGCTGGTTCAACCGGGCCTCAATTATCAATGCGCTTCGGGCTGGCAGCTGGCAGCGGGTTATGGGTTCATGGAAACTTCAGCCTATGGTCATCATCCAGTCCCTGTGGCACTTCCAGAGCATCGCCTCTGGCAACAAGTCACCCGCACATCCAAACTTGGTAGCCTGTCTCTTCAACATCGTTTTCGGGTCGAGCAACGCTTCTTAGGGCAAACTAACCAAGGTATTCAGCCTGCTAAGGTTGACTCGTATCGATATGAAAACCGGCTGAGCTATCGCTTGGCTACCACCTTGCCGCTTAAGGCTCTGGGATGCGATAAGCTTTACTTCAAGATCTCTGATGAAGTCTTTGTCAACTTGGGGGAGCAAGTTCTAGGTAATCACTTTGATCAGAATCGTGCTTATGTGGCTCTGGGGCGTCCCATTGGGAAGCATGGTAAACTGGAACTGGGTTTCATGGAGCAAACCCTCCAGATGCGAGGTGGAAATGTTTTTCAGAACAATCACACTCTCATGATTTCTTTCTTTTCTGATTGGCCCTTTGGGAGCCGTCAAAAATAACATCGTCACGGTCAGATCTCTGGCCTAGTTTTTCCTCAGGGTCAGCGCGGGAGAAGGTAGGCCAGCATCGGTTTCAGGGTCCCGTGCTTGCTTCCCAAACTTTGCCATGTTCTTGCCAACCCATCAGCGATACGCCGCGCGGCTAAAATGGCTCTCCACCATGCTGATGCTGGCCTTGGCTGGGGCGACCATTGGTACGCTTTGGATGGGCTACGAACTGAAGACTGAACAGGAGGCTATTTCTCGCCTTCTCCAGAGCCAGGCTGAGGATCAGATCGACACGCTCGCCCCGTTTCCTGAGGAGCTCAAGTGGCAATTGGCCATCTCCCTGCTGCTCATCTTAGTCCTGATCAGTTCCTTCATCCTGGTGTTTGTCATCATGAGGGGTTACCTCAACTCTCAGCGCTCGCTTCGAGATCTTTCGCGCCAATCCAATGACATCCTCGAGAGCATGGAACAGGGAGTGGTGACGGGTAACCCTTCGGGCAATTTGATC
>JALRAZ010000340.1 GCA_023257935.1 Verrucomicrobiota bacterium | reverse complement strand
TCGTGATCCACTGATCTTTATAGCCAGGTGACAAATTGGCAGTGACTTAGCCATAAAGTGGGGCATGCCATCCACATCGGTGACGGAGTCCTGATTTGACGACAAGTAAGCCCTTGTAAGCCTTGTGAAGCTTTATTTTCTTCGAGCTCCTCAACGCTTCGGGATAAGCGCTGATTTTTTGAAGTAGGTGCCAATATATTTGCCCCATCAAGTCAGCCGCAACCATGCTGGGGCGATCTTCTCTGTGCAGGCACTGGCTGGCCTTGGAGTAATGGTTGGTCGCCTCCTGAACCATCGCATGAACCAATTCTTTGAGCTTTTCAGTGGAGAGGGTCATGGAAAGTATGGCTTTGTCGCTGATACTGAGTCTTTCCAGTAGTTCGCTGGGAACATAGATACGGCCTAGTTCAGCATCATGGCGCACGTCCCTGAGGATATTAGTAAGCTGCAGGGCCTGCCCCAAATGGTAGGCATAGTTATGGGCTGATGCATATTGATAACCAAAGATTTCAATGCTTAGTAGTCCGACCGCAGAGGCAACTCGATAGCAATATTCACTGAGTGCTTTCCAGGTATCGTAGCGATCGATGGAAAGGTCCATCTCCATGCCTTGTATGAGGCTTTCAAAATGTTCCTGTGGCAGGTTGTATTTGGCTACCCAGGGTGCTAACTCGACAATGATTGGGTGTGGCTTTTCAGGCATCTCACCCAGGCAGACTGCTTGGATTTGTCTTCGCCAGTTTTCAAGCTGAAACCTGCGCTCATCAACCGGTTTTTGGGCCTCATCGGCTATGTCATCCACTTTCCGGCAAAAGGCATAGAGAGCATTCATGGCAGCCTGCTTCTCTGGCGAGAGATGGAAGAATGACAATGCCAGGTTGGAGGCGCTTGCTTGTGTAATGCGTTGGCTGTGCTGTACGGAGGGGGTTGTCACGGCGACTGCTAGTTCAACTCCTCAGAGGAAGGAAACCCGCCGGTCTCTGAGAGGGACGGATTCCTCGGTCGATGATCGCGCTTTCGACGTCGCCTTCGTTTTTTTCGTGAATCATCTTCTGATAGAGGAGTTGCCATGCTCCTGGCATCAGGGATGGATCTGAATGACCTTGAATCGCGTGATTCACCATGTTTCCCTCGCCGCCAATAGGCCGCCAGAGCCAAGAGAATCATGATGGTGAGTCCTGTTCCCGCCACTAAAGCCATATCATCAAAATACCAGACCGGCTTGGTGCCATGATCGTTGTTGGGAACGCCCGAGCTAGTGGTTCGATGTGGGTCTGACTGGGCTAGCAGAGGTAGATGGAGTTCATGGAACTTCATTAGGCTTTACAGGGTATTGAATTCATCGTTGCGGTCATGACTCAGGGGTATCTGGGGCTTGGCTTAGATTGATTCTAAGTTGGTGCAATCGGTATTGTAATTCATGCAGAGGGAGATCTAAGGCTTTGGCAGTCGATTCTAGTTGGAAATCGTGATCAGAGAGTTTTCGCAGGAAAATCTGACGCTCATGAAAATGCATTTGCTCCTGGTAGGTTCCCTGCGACAGGTTTTCATTGGCTTCGCTGCTACCGAGCTGGGATTCGACTTTGAAATTAGGGAGACTGCTAGGCTGAATGTGATCGGTGGTTTCAAGGATGACTGATCGCTCAATGGCGTTTCGTAGCTCCCGAACATTACCTGGCCAATGGTGGGCTTGTAGCACTTCGGTGGCAGCGGGTGAGAAGCCCTGGATGGCTTTGCCCATAGATGCGCTGAAATGCTCAAGAAAATGCTTGGCCAGAATGAGGGTGTCCTCCCCACGTTCCCTGAGCGCAGGGGGGGTGAACTGCACGACATTGAGGCGATGAAACAAGTCCTCTCTAAATTGATGATTACGAATGGCGCTGACGATATCGCGATTGGTGGCAGCAATCAGCCTCACATCTACCTTGAGTTCGGTGTTTCCGCCGACGCGGGTGAAGGTGCCATCTTCCAGAAAACGAAGAAGTTTTGCCTGGAGAGGGCGGCTCATATCGCCGATTTCATCTAGGAAAACGGTTCCGCCGTCGGCCTCCTGCATGCGCCCAGACTTGCTGCGTATGGCACCAGTGAAGGCCCCTTTCTCATGCCCAAAAAGCTCACTTTCAAGTAATTGGTCAGGAATGGCTGCACAATTGATGCGAGTGTAACTGGCTTCCCTTCGATCACTCAGTGCATGGATAGCCCCGGCGATGAGTTCTTTGCCTGTGCCACTCTCGCCGAGAATCAAAACCGTAGCGTGAGTTTTGGCAACCGTGGCAATGAGATCTTTAACCTGGGTGATACCTTCGGATTGGCCGATGATGCGGTCTAATCCAAATTGAGGCATCGTTGCATTCTTCAGGGCCTGGTTTTCCTGAATCAGCTGGTAACGCTCAGCGCATCGGGAAACGGCATGAAGAAGTTCTTCCGGAGCAAAAGGTTTTGCTAGATAGTCAATGGCCCCTGATTTGATGGCCTCAACGGCTAACTTGGGTGTCGCGTAGGCGGTGATCATCAAGACAGGAAGATCTGGATGCCGCTTGGCCATTTCTTTGAGGAATTCATACCCACTCATCCCACCCAAACGTGCATCAGTAATGACCATGAAATAGGCGTTTTGACCTACCAGTTCTAAGGCCAACTCGGCGGATTCGGCTGAGGAGACATCATAGCCTTCGTCCTGCATCACTGTTTCCAGCGAGGCACGCATGTTTTTCTCATCATCGACGATCAGCAATGGTGGCAGTACAACCTTCATTCTTGGGCTTTCCTAAGTTTGATCAAAGCTCGTGCCGGCAATTGTATCGTAAAGGTGGTTCCTGCGCCAAGTTGGGATTCCACCATTAATTTGCCACCATAAATTTCAACATTGTGTTTCACGATGGCAAGCCCTAGCCCTGTCCCTTTTTCTTTGGTGGTGAAGTAGGCTTCGAACACCTGATCAAGGAGTTCTTGAGACATCCCAGGTCCTGTGTCACTGAGGGCTATATTGACCGCAAAACCTTCCGCAAGCCGCGCCTTGATGCTTATTTCTCCCTTTCCCTGCATGGCGTCTCTGGCATTGTGAAGGATGTTCACGATGATCTCGCTGAAGTGCCCTTTTTGCATCATGACACTCGGGAGCGCCGTATCGTATTGCCGCTTGATGGTGACCTCGCCGCGGAGAGCCTCAGGGAACACCTGCTCAATTGCTTCATCCAACTCAGAAGCCAGGTGCAGAGGTTGGACTGTACCCTCAGCCAGCTGGGCAAAGCCCATCAAATCGGTCAGGATGCGATCGCTACGATGGACTTCTTCTCTGATGAGGTGAATTTGCTGGGTGATGGTTTTACCCTCCTTGACAGTTCTTTGAAGGGTGAAGGCCGCATTGTTGATAATACCCAACGGGTTTTTTAGCTGGTGGGCTATTTCAGCAGCCAACCGCCCTGTTGCTTGGAGTTGTTCCTGACGTATTTGGAATTCTCGGGCATCACCTTCCGCCCTACGCAGCTTGTCGAAAAGGGTTTGAAAGTAGTAAGAGAAGAGCGTCATGGCCCCGAGAATCACGAGCCTTAAAGCAAGGGAATCGGTGTTGGCAATGATGGACTCGCCTTCAATTTGAGCAATGCGAATGTCTGTCAGTCCTGCAAAAAGGTAGGCCAAGATGGTTAGTGAATTGACGGTAATTTGCGTCGTTGGGGAGTATATGCTTAGTGAATTACGCATGCTCAGCAGGAGATAAAACCAAAACAATGGGCTATTAAGTCCTCCGGTAATCATGGTCAGCGCTGAGAGGAGGATGATATCCAGGATGGCGGCAATCAGTACGACAAGTTCAACATACCAAAGGGGCAGGGTGCGAATGCCGGCTATCATGATTGAACAACCCACTGTGATGAGTAGGTAGATCACAAAAAAGAATCGGACTGTATCCAGTGCAACGGCTCGTGAATGAGGCGAAGGGTATACTTCGGCAGAAAAGAACAAAAACCGAAGCACGACTAGAATCAATCCGAGTTTGATTGGGAGCATGATATTCCGCTCCACCATGCAAAGTCTGCTGACGATCTTTCGCTGGAAGTCGCTTTCAGCGTTCAGGTGAGGCCAGCGCTTGGCAAAAAAGTCGGCCAGGGCTTGAAGAGTCCTTCTCATGAGGCAGGTCACTCGTTAGTGAGCCATTGGTGGGTGGTTTCCACAATGCCCTGAGTTTCCCAAAGACGACCGATTCCTTCATAGCCGCAAGAAAGCATGCCGCTGGCTGGTCCAATGAATTGCCAACCGTGATCCTTGAGGCGGCGAACATTGTCCTGGGTCAGTGAATTGAGCCACATTTTACCGTTCATGGCAGGTGCAATGATTCGGGTTATGTGAGGTTCAAGCGCCAAAGCAACCGCGCTGAGTGGATCATCCGCAAACCCCCATGCCAACCTGGCTATGGTTTGGGCTGAGCAGGGTGCAATCAGGATGGCATCTGCCTTGTCCGCTAGTTCGATGTGAGCGGGCTTCCAGCCTTCTTCTTCATCGTGGAGACTGGTGATGACAGGGTTCCTAGAGAGAGTCTTGAAAGCCAGAGGAGTCACAAACTTTCTCGCTTCCTCAGTCATGATCACATGAACCTGATACCCGAGCTTGGTGAACTCACTGGTCAGATCGATGGCTCTATGGGCAGCGATGGAGCCTGTCACTCCCAGGGCTATGATTTTCCTATGGGGGTGCGTTTCCATTGAGGGTTTAATGGAGTAGGGCATTAGGCGAACAAAAACCCGATGTGCGCATGCTCTCTGCGTAGGTGATGGCTTGCAATCTTTGCAGGTCTTGTTCCCGGGAGCTTGACTCGAGGAAGTAGTCGAAACTTCCCCACTGTTCGATCTCTCGCCGCGCCGCTTCGAGCCGTTTCGTGATCATGGATTCGGATTCTGTCTGGCGTCCTCGAAGTCGTCGTTCCAGCTCATCCATCGAACCAGGACATAGGAATACGCTGACCAGGCGAGCTTGTGGGTGGGTCGAGGCTTGTTCCCTTAGGTTTGCAGCTCCTTGCACATCGAGGTTGAGCAGAGGGTTTTTACCTTTGTTGAGAACGGCTTGAATATCGGCTTTTCGTGTGCCATACAGCTGGTCGTAGACCACAGCGTGCTCCATGAAAGCGCCTTGTTTCAGTTGTTCGGTGAAGATCTCGTGGGAAAGGAAGTGATAATCGCTACCATCGTGCTCACCAGAGCGAGGGTTGCGCGTCGTACAGGTGATAACCCGTTCGAAGCAATCGTTGTTCCGCAATAGCTGATCGCACAGGGTCGTCTTGCCCGCACCAGAGGGTGCAGAGATAAGCAATATCCATGGTTTGGTTTGAGTCGGGCAAACCGTCATTCCAAATTCTGTACTTGCTCGCGAAATTTTTCCAGTGTGGTTTTCATCTCCACTACCAAGTGAGCAATCTCATGATTGGAGGCCTTGCTACCAATGGTGTTGATTTCTCGAAAAATCTCCTGAGACAGGAAATCTAAGCTTCTACCAACTGCTTGCTGACTTGCTATGAGCTTTTCAAAATGAACCAGATGACTCTCAAGGCGTGTGATCTCCTCACTGATATCGCAGCGATCTGCATGCAATACGATTTCCTTAAGAAGTCTTTCGTCATGGGGCTCGATTTGCTCCAAGCCTGCTTCTTCGAGCCGTTTCAATAGAATTTCTCTGTGGCGCTGGGTTAAGTCTGAGGTCAGAGGCCGGATTTTGTCGACCAATTCCCCGATATGCTTGATGCGTTGCCGCAAATCGACGAGAAGGAGTTCCCCTTCGGTTTGTCGCATCTTGAGCAAGCCATCGAGTGCTGTATCAACGGCATGGTTCAGGAGGGATTCGACCGCGCCCGGATCCGGTAGGTCTGACTCCATGCTGACGACTCCCGGCAGGCGCAGCAATAACTCCAGGGAGGGTTGGGAGGCTAGTTGGTTTTCGTTTGCGAGTGTGGTTAGGGCCTGGATGCAAGCATTGGCCAGACTCTGGTTGATTCGGGGACGGATCTTATCATGCCCTTCCAGATCGGACATGCGCACACGACATTGAATCCTTCCCCTTGAGAGGCGTTGACTCAGCTTTGATCTTACCAAACCTTCAAGAGATTCCAATTCACGTGGCAGCGAGATGGCAAACTCGAGCTGCTTACGATTGACAGAGTTCATTTCTACCGTGAGCTTGAGGCTCCCGGACTGTGCCTGACCTTGACCATAACCTGTCATCGATGTCGTCATAGAAGCCCATTCAAGTCCACTTGCTCAGCAGACGTCAACAGTTCGTGTCCAGGCTCATCAACCCTTAAGGAGCAAGCAGTAGGATCAAAGCCTGGCGATGACTGCCTGTTGTCTGAGTTGGTTAAGCTCCTTCATCAGTCGGCCGAGTCCATCACCTCCACCTGTGGATTCTTTGCCAAAGGCATCATGCAAGCGCCGGTAAAGTTCAAAGAGTGATGAGTATACCTGTGCTGAATCGGGGCAGGGAACGAAGGTGGTTCTATTTTGCCTGATCATGGCCTGCTGGGCACTGGCTATATCTGGATGGACGCCTGCCACCACACTGCCTGCAATGGCTGATCCTAGGGCACAGGTTTGCTCGGAGGCCGAGCAGCTTACAGGTTTGTTCAACACATCGGCGTAAATCTGCATTAGCATGGGGTTCTTTTCAGCCAGGCCTCCACAGGCAAGGATGGATTCGATGACAACTCCATGGCGGTGAAGTTGATCAGTGATCATGCGAGCTCCAAATGCAGTGGCCTCAATCAATGCCCTGTAAATCTCATGTGGGCGCGTGTGGAGGGTTTGCCCCAGAATCAAACCGCTCAGCTTCGGGTCACAAAGCAAGCTTCGATTGCCATGATTCCAATCCAAGGCCAAGAGTCCGGATTGCCCTGGTTTGAGCTCCTGAGCCTGTTGAGTGAGGCTGGCGTGTGAATGCCCAGAACCTCCCAGCACGCTTGCAGTCCACCAGTGGAACAAATCTCCAACCGCAGACTGCCCTGCCTCCAGGCCATGACAACCCGGAAGAACTGATTCACTGGCCATACCACAGAGGCCAGGGACATAAGGGAGGGCATCAGCAAGTGGGGCGACCACAATATCACAGGTCGAGGTACCCATGATTTTCACCATGACCCCAGGCTTAATCCCACTGCCGACTGCGCCCATGTGGGCATCCAGCGCTCCTGTTGCAACGGGTATGCCTTGCCTGAGTCCTAGACGCTCAGCCCAAGGAGCGTTGAGTTTGCCTGCAGGTTGATCGATCACTTGAACCGGACCTTTTGCTATCCTATCTCTAAGGATTGCCAAGCTAGGATGTAGCGAATCCAGGAAGGCTCTTGAGGGGAATCCACCCCATGCATCATGATACAGACCCTTATGACCAGCCGCACACTTGCTGCGCACGGGGTGCTTGTCACATCCAGTTAGTATGGCAGGGATCCAGTCACAAAGCTCTACCCAGTCATAGGTTTTTTCCATGACCTCAGGGTGTTCCCTGGCCAATTTCAGTAACTTCGACCAGAACCATTCTGAGGAATAGGCTCCACCACATTTTTCAAGATAGGCCGGCTCCTGCTCACTGGCTCGCTGAGTGATCTCTTGAGCCTCAGCCGCAGCGGTATGGTCTTTCCAGAGCCATGCCTGAGCACCCACGTGGTCCTTCAAGGCCTCGTGTTCGGTCAAACTATTTCCTTGCTCATCAATGGGCAGGGGAGTGCTTCCGGTCGTGTCAACTCCAATGCCGACGATACCCATGGGGCTGAACCCCGCATCGTTTTCTTTGGCATCTTGGATTGCTTGCTGGACTGCAAGGCTGAGACAGCTCAAATAATCACTTGGACTTTGTCTCGCCAGATCGGGCTGATGCCCATCGAGTATCACCCCATCATCGCCGCTAGGATAGGGGATGGTGGCCTCGGATAGGCTTTCGCCATCTTCACAGCGCACGATAAGGGCTCGGACCGAGGCGGTTCCGTAATCCAGGCCCAGGGTATAGTTCGTCGTCTTGGACATCTTTGGTTTGTGTGTGGGTTAAGGCAGAGAGTATGGCTTTACCAGTATCCTATGATACTCCCGAATGGAATGGTCGCGTTCCTTGGATGCATCTGTCCTTGCTTGCGGAAATTGACAGAACCGTCTACCAGGCCTACGTTGCCGCCTTGGGATCGGAGTTCGGAAGGTTCTGGGAAGACCCTCTCAGCGCTTTTGACCGGGCCAGTTGGGCCATGAGGCCCCGAGGTAATCGGTGGATTCACTGTGCCTTTTTCGATGACATCACCAATCATGGGCCATGTGGGGTCATCGGTCGCTTTTTGTGGAGAATCCCATGGCCACGGATCGTTGCCATAATCAGCAAAACGATCCCGCTTATCCTGAGAAGTGCGGTGTCCCCACAGAAAATAATAGCCCAAGCGATACCCGACACCAGGTTGAACCCTAAACCAGTCACGCTTATTCGGGCAATTGAAAGAGTTGGTGGACATGCCTCCTTGGGTATGCATGTAGTCAAAAATCCGAGAATGAATGAATGAAAAATGCTCAATCCCATTGTCCCTGAGTCCTTCCGGGAATCGCTGTTCGTGATCATTGGCATACATGAGCATGGTCAGCACAATCTGCCGTTGATTCGATTTGCACACAGCCCGCTTGCTTTGTTCCTTGGCTTTGCTAAGCGCTGGAAGAAGCATCGAAGCGAGGATGGCAATGATTGCAATCACTACCAGCAGTTCAATGAGTGTGAATCCTGTTCTTGGGCTCTTCATGGTATGGAAGGATTTGATCCGACAACGGGAACCGTATTATGCTAGGTCATGTGAGGTCCATTGCAACACTTCAGGTTTCTCTTGGCTGGCTTCTGCTATCAGGCCTCTTGGTCCTTAAGGTAGCGGGCGCTGTCGCTGCGGTGGATTCCGTGACTGGAAATGCTGGGGCATTGCAGGATGAGGCACAAGCCTTGTGGTCTGGGTGCAGGATTTGTCATTCAACCGTCGAAATGCAACGTGGCCCAATGCTTGAAGGCCTCCCTTCATGGTATGTGCTGGCTCAGCTTGAGAAATTCCGAAAGGGCGTCAGGGGAAAAGATCCGGATAACAAAAGTGAGTGGCTTATGGGCTCAGCCATTCAGCAGTTTTCCCAAACCAACGCATGGTCGAATTTGGCTCAATGGATCAGCAGGCAGCCCCCTGCGCCAGGGCCTCGAGTCATTCGAGGTGATCGTGAGAAAGGGAGGCAGCTTTATGCTGCGTGCGCCAGTTGTCATGGCGCTCTAGGTGAAGGTCAGGCGCAGCTTGGAGGGCCACCTCTGAATGTTCAGGAAGATTGGTATTTGCGCGAGCAGATGGTGAAATTTAAGCAAGGTGCCAGAGGGCATCACCAAGCCGATCTGGGAGGGATCATCATGAGGGAGGCAGCTCAAGGGCTCGAAAAGTCAGACATTGATGATCTTGTAGCCTTTCTGGGCCATCTCCGACCCAAGGCTCAAATCCAATCTGAAAACCATTAGAATGCTTTTTCCTGAGGCGCTTTAAAGCAGTGTGTCCTGAAAGGTGCCCTCAGAAGCCTGGAGGCTTTGCCCATAACAAGCCGCTTCCTCACACGCGATGCGTAGGCGGCGCACCGCAAGTTTCATGTTTCTTTGGCGAAATAAATGGGATCCGCTCACAAAGGTATCCGCACCTTCTCTGGCGCAGAGCGCACCGGTGCGCTCATTGATGCCACCATCGACTTGAATCCTTAAAGGTAGCTGCCGTTCAGATTTCCAACGAGAGACCTGTTGGATTTTTGGGAGGGTTTCCTCAATGAAAGACTGCCCGCCGAATCCGGGGTTAACCGTCATGATGAGCAGGAGATCAACCTTGTCGAGATAGGGCTCGACATCTTCAATGTGAGTGGGCGGGTTGATGGCCAAGCCGACTTTTTTCTTGAGTGATCTGATCTGCCAGATGAGGTCCTCAACGCGACGACCAAGCTCTACGTGGATGGTTATCGAGTCAGCTCCTGAGGTGGCAAAAGATTGCAGAAGGATATCTGGTTTGGAGCACATGAGATGCACATCGAAAAAAAGATTGGTGTGAGGCCGCAGAGCATTCACCACATCACTTCCAAAACTCAGGTTGGGCACAAAATGACCATCCATGATATCCAGATGTAACCAAGGAGTCCCTGATCGATCGACACGTTCACATTCTCTCCTGAAAAAGCCAAAATCGGCAGCCAGAAGGGACGGGGCTACAATGATCTCCGGATGAGGTTTGAGCTGTTGCCTCATGGGCTGGCTGGTAGATATCAGGCCGTAGCGGGTGAGGCCCCTCCAAATCCAGGATCCAATTCGGACTCATCTGAGGCTGGTTCAGCGGAGGGTAGCTTTGTCTCGGTTGGGGTCTCGGGCTGCTGGGGTTCCTGTGGTTTGGCTGGGGGATCCCAGCGACCCGTTCGAACAATGGTTTCGACTTGGGAACCATCGAGGGTTTCTACCTCAAGCAAACTCGTGGCAATGAGCTCTAATTTCTGACGGTTATCTTCGATCAGTTTGTTAGCGGTCTGGTAACCTTCGTCAATCAATCGCTTCACTTCGGTATCGATTTCCTGAGAAGTGTGCTCGCTGTAAGCCTTGCTACGAGCCATATCGCGTCCGAGGAAGACGTAATCGTTGTCCTCTCCGTACTGCACCATACCCAGACGGTCACTCATACCATATTGGCAAACCATGGCCTTGGCCAGTTGTGTTGCCTGCTGAATATCTCCTGCCGCTCCCGTGGATATGTCTTCAGTCACGATCTGCTCGGCAATCCTACCCGCCATCATCACGGCAATCATGTCTTCCATCTCCTTCTTTTGGCGGTTCAGGACGTCCTGCTTGGGAAGCGACATGGTGGAACCCAATGATTGGCCTCGAGGGATAATTGTGACTTTGTGGAGTGGGTGGGTGTGGTCAAGCATCACGTTAACCAAAGCATGCCCCGCCTCATGCCAGGCGGTAATCTTCTTGTCCTCGTCGGTCATGGCCAGGCTGCGACGTTCACGACCCCAGCGAACCTTGTCGCGAGCCTCCTCAAGCTCCTTCATGCCTATGGAGTTGAGGTTGGCTCGGGCTGCTATCAAC
>JALRAZ010000324.1 GCA_023257935.1 Verrucomicrobiota bacterium | reverse complement strand
TCTTCCATGGTAACCTGATCAGCTTGGATCGCCTTGAGCTCCTGGCTTGCGCCACTTGGCCATTGGACCAGGATATGGTCAACCTCGGTGGCAGCACCGAGCCCGAAATGCAGGGTTGGATCGCTACCAGAGAGCCAACCTCGACCTGCCACAACTTGGCGCGTCTGTTTGAGACCTTGGGCTTCCAGCGTGAGGGTGGCGCCAATTCCCTGCCTTGGGCTAGCCTGGCCTTGCAAACGCACCATCAGACGATGCCCCTTGGAGGCACGGTTACGAAGCATTTGGATCGGGCCATCCGCGTCATTGACCACCATGTCCAGATCCCCGTCGTTATCAAAATCCGCCGTCGCACTGCCAAAGCTCACCCCAAGGTGGTCCAGCCCCCAGCGATGAGCGACTGCCTCAAATTGCAGGTTACCCAAATTGCGGTAGGCTTGATTCTGTTCCTTTCGGATGGGTTGGCCAGACCAGAAATCGGCCCACTCCGGAGTCCCTCCCTTGAAGGTGCGGTCCGCGTAGTTGGCCAGGTCCGAATGCTGCACATCTCTGAGCATGCCATTGGTGAAAAACACATCGACCCTGCCGTCCAGATCATAATCCTCGATGCGGGGCGCCCAAGTCCAGTCGGTGGCGGCCATCCCACTGAGGAAAGCGACTTCCATGAAGCGTTCGGTCCCGGTGTTGAGGTAGACGGCGTTCCTTGAATATTGTCTGGGTTCCGCAAAGGAAAGGAACCATGCTTTTTGGCTGCCTTCTCCCAGCATAACCTGACGTCGATAGTGGGAGCTACCCATCATGTCACAGGCAATCAGATCCATCCAACCGTCATTGTTCAGGTCACCGATGTCCACTCCCATGGACGACCAAGGAGTGTGGGGGATGCGTTCCTTGATCACTTCCTTGAAAGTGCCATCCCTCTGATTGAGGTAGAGCATATCCGGGCCCAGGTAGTCGTTGGCAACGTAGAGGTCAGGCCAGCGATCTTGATTGAAATCCCACCAGATGGCACCGAGGGTCAGGTAGGGGCCGTCGATGCCGGCGACCTGAGTGATCTCACGGAACTTGTCTCCCTCGTTGAGAAAAAGGTGGTCATATTGACCATTTTCAGATGGATGAGCCTTTTCGCCAGGGAGGTAAATCAGCCCCCAGTATTCCCTGAGCTCTTCAGGCACCACCGGTTTGTTGCCTTCAAAGCGAACCTGAAATTTAACCCCCGGCGGGGGTGGAATAGCTGTGGTGGCCAGGTAGGCATCAAGATCTCCGTCCAGATCGATGTCAGCAAAATACATCTGCATGCTTCCCCCGTTGAAAGCTAACCCCAAGTCTGAGGCCGCTTCCCGGAAGTGGGTGATTCCCGAAGGATCAGGGCCCTGATTGAGGTAAAGCCGATTGGGCATTCGATAGCCACAAACATATAGATCTAGCAATCCATCATTATCGATATCGATAAAGTTTGATCCTGTTGCCCAAAATCCGGCAAAATCAAGGCCTGTAGCCTGGGTCACCTCCTCGAAACGAAACCCTCCCAGATTCCGGTAGAGCTGACTGCCGCCCAGAGGGCTGCTCACGAAGAAATCGCTTAAGCCATCCTGATCGTAATCACCGGTCGTGATGCCGCCTAGGGCAGCCAACTGCAGGAGTTCGCGAAAGCGCTCCGAGACTTCCGGCAGGGTCATCCTAAAATCCACCCCTGTCTGTTGCGGTGTGAGTCGCTCAAACAAAGGACCGGCATCAGAGGATGCTTCCAGAGGAAGCAATGGCTGGGTCTGGTAATCTGCCCCACTGAGCGTGAGCCATCCCATGCATGCGAGCCAAAGGAACGGACGCTGGACCCTGAGGATGCCTAATCCATTGAGCCCGATACGGTGGGTAAACCCTTTGGTGGTCGTATCCTGCATGCGCACGCTTGGTGACTATGGGCAGTGCCTCCGGGTCAAACAAGCGCAAAGGATTCTCGGAGGTCCAGCTGCGTATCTCAGGATGCCTTCTCCTGATGGCGTTTACGATACTGCAATGGCGTGAGCCCCATGTGACGCCTGAAGTGTAGGGTGAAGGAACTTTGATCGTAAAAACCCAGGTCCAGAGCCAATTCCATGATGGCAGTACTGCTCTTGGTGAGGATTTGGCAGGCTGTTTTGAGCCGCAGCTTCATGATGAAGTCCCTGGGGCTCATTTTGAGGGTTTCCTGGAATTTTCGATCCAACTGGCGGGCGGAAAGATTGACGGTCTTGGCGACCTCCTCAATGGTTATCTTCTCTCTAAAATGGTTCTGGATGAATTCAACAGCCGGTTCAATCTGCATGTAAGGGCGTATGAATTTCTTCCCATACAAATAACTCTGGGTCGTTCCCATGATACCGATGACCTCTCGGTTTTTCCCAAAAATAGGTAGTTTATTGGTGACATACCAATCCGGAAGGCCATCCACGTTCACAAACAGCTCGATGATCTGAAGCTTGGGCTGCCCTTGCTGGAGGACCCATGCATCATCTTTTCGAAAACCCTCGGCCAAGGATCGAGGGAAAAGTTCAAAGTCGGTTTTGCCGATAATCTCTTCCTCATGCTGAACCCCCACTCGCTCGATGAAGGCATGGTTGGCGAAAATCAGCTCAAAATCACTGGTCTTAGCGAAGAAAGAAACGCCCGGGAGGTAATCAAACAGCAGGTAGAAGGCACCGCTGGCATCCATCTGCTCCAGAAAACGCGACTGTTGGGGTTGGTATTTCACGGAGTTTTGTCCGAAATATCATAAATTTCGTCTGACGAGACCAAGACCTAGATTAATCCTAAAAGTATGATGTCTAGTCACATTGCGCAAGTTTTTGGTGATCTATTCTCTTTGCTCATGAAGGTCTCTTTCTGCCGAGGAGTTTGTTTTGCCAAGAATGGCTGCACCCCAATCATCAGCAAACACATGAACATCATAACGAAGAAAACCATGTTTGGCTTTGCTGCCGCATTGGTCCTGCTCTTAGGCGGACCCAGTGCTCAGGCAGAGATCAAGCATCGCTACAGCTTCACTGATTCAGCCGCCGACAGCGTCAGCGGTGCCGACGGTGAGGTGGTCAACAACACCGGTAATGCCGCCTTCAGCGACGGCCAACTCGTGTTGGGTAACACAGGGCAGGCATCCAATAGCGATGCCGGCGATTACGTGGACTTGCCCAATGGCATCCTGACCGACTTGGTGGATAACAGTGGCGAGGCTAACTTTACGATGGAAGTTTGGTTCACCTGGAATGGTGCCGGCGACTGGCAGCGTATTTGGGATATTGGCCGATCTGTTGGCGGCGAGGATGTCTCCGACAGTGGTGATTTGACCGCTCAATTCTTCACCACCCCTCAAGCTGGTGGTGGCGGTGTTCGCGCTGCCTGGCGCGGAGAAGGGGGTGGCGAAGCCAGTGTGACGCGTCAGCCTTCTGCCACCAGTGGAGAAGAACACCACCTAGCTTTCGTCTGGGACGAGGCCAACACCACGGCCACCATGTATTACGATGGTGTCAACTCGGGTGAAAACACGGCGACAGCCATCACCATTGCCAACGACATTGCTGGCAATGATGTCAACAACTGGCTGGGTCGCTCCCAATGGGGCGGCGATGTCTTGTTTGTCGGTAGTTACAACGAATTCCGAATTTATGATCATGCCCTGAGTGCTGATGAGGTGGCCTCCAACTTTTTTGGGGGTGCCGATAGCACCACAGGAGGCAGCCTGGATGACTTGGGAAGCCTTGATCTGTCGATTGGCAATACCAGCCTGGTTCAAGGTGAGGTCACCGTCGCCAGTGCCATGGGGGCCTTTGGTGGACGGTCATTGAACGTGACACCCTTTGCTGAGGTAAGCTCTTCCAACCCCAGCGTGGCCACAGTGGATGCGAGTGGCAACGTGACTGCTGTTGGATCTGGCAGCACTCTGATCAAAGCCTCTTTGGGTGGCAAGAGTGCCTCAGTTGAGGTGACCGTTGCCGTACCCCCTCTGCCCGAGGCCGTGCTCAAGCACCGCTACACGTTCAACGACGCTGCCGGCTCCAATGTCCTGAAGGACTCGGTCGGTGACAAGAATGGTGAAGCCATCAACGTTAGTTTCAATGGAGACGGCACCGCTGACCTGCAGGCCGAAAACCTGGCCTTTGTTGACCTGCCCAATGGTATGATTTCAGGCCTGGGCGACAATGGGAGTGTTGAGGTCTGGGCGACTTTTGATTCCGCCGGTCAGGGTAATTGGCAGCGTGTTTTTGACTTCGGTAACACCACCCTGGGGGAAGACCCTGTGCCGCCACAGGATGGTGGTGATGGCTACAACGGGGAAGCCACTTGGTTCTACGCCCCAAGGCGTGGTGGTATCACAAGTGGTAATGGTGGTCGCGCTGCTTTTGATCCTGGTGTGGGCGGGGGTGAGAATCCAACACTGGACCCAGCTGATGGCAATGGAGTTCCTGTAGATCAGGAATTCCACCTAGTGGTCAACTACAACCACACCCATCGCAAGATGGAGATCTGGATTGATGGCATCAATGTGGCCACAGCCCCAGTGCTTGCTGATCGCCCGCTCTCATCTCTGGATGATGTGAACAACTGGATTGGTCGTTCGCAGTGGGGTGGTGACGCTTTCACGACGGCCAACTACAACGAGTTCCGAATCTACGAAGGTGTGTTGGATCCCGTTCAGATTGCCGTGAACACGGTAACAGGTCCTGATGAGATCATCGAAGACCCCGGTGCCGCTACCAATCTGAGCCTCCAGATTTCCGAAAGCAACTTGGTCGAGGGTGGGTTGACAGCCAACCTCTCGCTGGTGGTCGATTTTGAAAATGTTGCCGGTGTGGATCTCTCTTCTTCCACCTTGGCCCAGTTCAGCTCCTCGGACACCTCAGTGGCCCGGATCATCACTTCGCCCTTGCGTGTGGTGCCCGTGGGCGCAGGGAGTGCTTCCCTCACCGTGGAAATGGACGGCGTTCAGAAAAGCGTCAATGTGACGGTGGCTTCGGCTGGTGCGGCCCCTACGCTGGCTCACCGCTACCAGTTTGATGGCAACGCCAACGACTCGGTGGGCGACAAGGACGGAAGCTTGATCGGAGAAGGCTCCTACGAAGCTGGTTCACTGGTCTTGGGCGGTGCTGGGTTCGTGGATTTGCCTGACTACCTGCTGAGCGAATTCTTCATGAACGGTCAAAATGCCGTGACCTTCGAAATCTATGGTCGCTGGGAAGGTGGTTCTGCCTGGCAGCGTCTGGTCGACATCGGTGACAACACCTACGGTGAAGAATTCCCCATCCCTGCTGGTGTGAGTTACAACGGCACCACCTATATGCAGATCACCCCATCAAGTGGCGGCGGTACGCTATTTGGTGAGGTAGTCAATCGCGAAGTCGTGCCTGCTCAATTCAATCCTGGCATTCATGGCCCTGGATTGACTGCTGGCCAGGACTTTTACGTGGCCTTCGTCCTGGATACGGTCAATGGTGTGGCACGACTTTACCGCAATGGTGAACTGGTCGGGGTTCAAGCCATCAACGAGGAGAATGACTTTTCCTTGATTCCGGATTACAACGTATGGCTGGGCCGTTCCAACTTCAGCGCGGATGCCAACTACAATGGTTCCTTCAGCGAAGTGCGTGTTTGGGAAGGTGCTCTGCAAGAGGCCGACATCCTGCTTCACGCGGCCTGTGGTCCTGATGAGTTGAGTTGTGAGCCACCTGTGACCATCCCTGATGGGGCAGTGATTGCCATCAATTTTGCTGCGGATGAGCCAGCAGGTGCCCGATCCGACGTGGCTGGAGCTGCCGGTGTTCAGGGTACAGTCAACTGGAACAACGTGGATGGCGCTGCGGGCGAGGCAGGTGGCCTGACTGCTGATGTGGCGGGCTCGGGGCTGGCAACAGGTGTTTCGGTTGCTTGGTCCTCCCCGAATACCTGGTCGAGTACCGGACGGGGTGAAGAGAACAACACGGGTGAGGGTAATAATGGCAACCTGATGACAGGTTACATTGATACCAACAGCACTGATCCCAACTCAGTGACAGTCAGTGGCCTGCCAGCTGATGGCAGCTACGATGTGATTGTCTACATGAAGGGTGGGGTGATTGGTCGTGGTGGTGATTACGCCATCGGCGGCCAGGTGATCGCTCACTTGGATACCGCAGCCTTCGATGGCAATTTTGTAGCCGGTGGCGAGGGCGATTACATCGTTTTCAAGGGCGTGAGCGGCGAGAGCTTCACCCTCACTGGAACACCCACTAGCGTGCGAGCCCCAATCAACGGGCTGGAAGTCATCATCGGTGGCGGTTTTGAAATCCCCGTGGTGGAGCTTCCCTGGGTTTATGTGGATGTCGCCGATCCCCTCAATTCGGGTGGGATCAACACCTACAGCGCGGTGGATGGTGCCCCCAACAGTTGGGGCATGGGTGGCGATGGTGATGCGGGTTGGCGTTTCCGTGACACCGGTCCTGGCGCCCCAGCCTACAACAACACCGCCTACACCGGTCGTGCTCCTAATGAGGACCCAGCTCTCTACACCATTGCTGGCGGACTCAAGGCCAACGTCGGATACAAGGTGCGTGTCTACGGTGTCTACCCATCGAATCCAAGTTCGCGCTTTGGCGCCGAGTTCAGTGTCAATGGTGGTAGCTCCTGGACCCTGGTGGATAACAAGGACTGGAACCTGCTTACCTGGGTGGACAACGCCTCGGAGCTAGGAACTGCCTTGGATCCTCAGCAGCCCGATGGAGACACCCGCTTCTACACTGAATTGCCCGGTGTGTTGGTGGCTGATGGCAGCGGCAATGCTCGCGTGGATCTCCGACTGCCTGCTTCCATCTCTGATGGTTCAGCTCAGGATAAGTTCAACATCGATGGATATGCCTTCCAGGAAACCGATGAATTGCCATCGGTCAGTGGTGGTATCACGGGTATTTCCATTCAGGATGGCAACGTGGTGATCGAATTCACTGGGACACTCAAGAGTGCCGCCTCAGTGACCGGTCCCTACTCATCGGTTGCTGGAGCCGCATCACCCTACACGGTGGCGCCTGCTCAGGCTGCTGAATTCTTCATTGCTGACTAGGATCAGTTGCTTTGAAGCAAAAGCTTTGGTGTTTGCTTGTTTACATTGGTAAGCATTGCTAGAGCAACCCAACCAGGCATCCCGGGGTTCGCCCCGGGATGCTTAATCTTTTGATACAGCCGCTATGGTGGCGGCCTAAAAACCAAGACAAAGACCTATGAAAATGTTCACTCGGCTAAGAGCTTTCACCCTCATTGAATTGCTAGTGGTCATCGCAATCATTGCCATCCTGGCCGGCATGCTTCTGCCTGCCCTTTCAAAAGCCAAGGAGAAGGCTAAACGCACGGCTTGCATGAGTAGCTTGCGCCAGGTCGGTATAGCCAGTCATATGTATGCTGGGGACTGGAGTGAGAACCTTCCACCCATGTCCTTTGGTAACACTCGGGGTAATTGGCCTTGGGATATGCCGGCAACGGTGGTTTCCAACATGCTGGGCTATGGGTTTGAGAGGGACATCCTTTATTGTCCTTCATTTGCCAAGCAGAATTCCGACGACCTGTGGCAATTCACCACGAATTTCAAGGTGCTCGGCTTTGCCTTCGCAACCAAGGATGCTCCGCGGGTCGCGGCCACCAATGTGTTTGCTAAATTGCAGCAGAAGGTGGTCAAGAACCCAGATGGTTCGGAATACGTCATTGGGCCCACCGAGGCAGCCATTGCAGCGGATGCAACCCTCTCGGTTGGTGAAAACATGACCGATCGCACGCGAAATGATTACACCAACGTGCGCGGCGGCTGGGCCGAGGCCCATCGTTCACCGCACTTGCAAGGTCAATTGCCAGCAGGTGGTAACCTGCTGTTCATGGATTCGCATGCGAGCTGGAGAACCTTTGACCGCATGGTCGTTCGTACCACGGGGCAACCGACTTTCTGGTGGTAGGCCCCTTGGGTTGATTGGTTTCAACATAGCCCGTTCCCCTAATCTCGGGGGGAACGGGCCTTTTTGATAAACCAAACCGATTCGAATCTGGCGACGTTTCCTCATTCCAATCTTATCGGCTAGTCTTTGGTTTGGGAGTCAGGTCACCGACCAAAGGAATTATCTGGATTGCCTGCCATGTATGAATATGCGCACTGAGTGCAAGCTTATGGTTCAACAGTGGGCGTGCTTCCCATCAACAGACTTTAGGTGATGAGGATCTGCGCCGTTTCCACCATGGAAAACTGCCATACTCGCTCTCCCTGATTCGGTGGGATCTGCGCGATAAGGTTTGTTCCCATCACACGAGGCCGAATGATCAACCGGTGCCTCAGCTGAACATCTCAGCAGCTGGCTGGTTTCCGCTGTTGTGATGCGCTCAGCGAACAGGCTCAATCCCGTGTGAAGCCGCGATAACAACTCAGAGCGATCAGGCGATTCTCCTTCGGATTCCCGGCAAGCGCTAGTTGACAAAAATTTTCTTGGGATATGGCCTGCATGGGGTGTGCGGTCATTGCCTTTATTGGACTGAAGCAAACTTTCGATCAGGTTGGATATCGGTTGGATATTGATTCGATAATGGATCGTGCAGAGAATCGCCCCAACCTTGGCTCACATCACGGAGCAAGCAAATCACACAAGGGTTAGAGCGGCCATGCTTTGGCCTTTTGATCAAGGATTAGAGCCACATGGCATGGGCTTGAGCCTAGTTGAGTCAAAATGTTGATAATCAGCTTTATCAACCTGGATTTCTGACACCGGCTTGATGATCGATTTGTCATGAGCAAGGCCTCTAGAGGCCCTGCTTGACCGAAGCCCAACAAAAAGATCCCTTCTTATCAGAGAAGGGATCTTGTGGGGATTGTTGTAAAAAGCCTACAACCGGTTTTTAGGGAAGGCCGAGTTTGAAGAATTCCCAGGATTTGGTGCGGTCAATTGGAAGGATCCACTCGTAGACACTGGATGTCTGCTCCACGGGAACCCAGTCTTCAGGGCGAATGCTCAATCCTTGATCCAGATTCTGACGTTGAACTTGAAGCTCCCAGCCCAGATGGGTTTCGGGCCATGTAATCGTCCATTCACCTTCCGAATTCTGAGTCAGGTCGATGCTTGGGGGCTCAACCGGCAGATTGCCCTCGATGATGCTTAAAATGCCGTTGGTTGCCAGGTTGCTGCTGTCCCAAGCTAGTCCAGGTCCGGGAATCAGGGGTTCGACCTTGAAATCAATATTGGGGTTCAGTGGGAAATTTTTGATACCAAAATTATTACTGATGACATGAAAAGATTGGCCCAGGGCGAATGGTTTGCTTCCAACATTGGATATCATGATGGTGCCTCGGATGTTACCAAAAGCATCCACGGCCATGATATCATGCTTGCGAGGGTGATTGAGGTCGACCTCAACCAGCAACTGGCCACCAGGGTTGAGATCGAAGCGGCCGTTCATGGTGAAAACGCCAATACCCTCGCCAGGTGAGATGACCCCTCCTGGATTGATCGAAAGGCGCCCTGCTCCAAAGGTTCGGGCATCATCCGAGACGGTGCCGTTGCCAGTCAGCAAGCCCCCCACGTTGAGTCGGCCTTCCAGGTTGCTGATGAGGCCATGATTGATCAGCGTGGCTTCACTGGGTAGTTCCCAGTCGCCGCCAGCGACTTCGATGGTGCCTCGTTCCTGATTGATCAGGGTGGCCCCGCTGCCCAGTGTCAAAGAGGCAGGTGAGGTGTTGATCTGATTGTCATTCTCCAGCCTCCCTGACTTCACTGCCACCGGCCCATTGATCTCCCCGTCGTTTTGAACGATTCCCTGATTGTCAAGGCCGGTGATCAAGCCCTCAGAATAAAATTCGCCTTCTGGTCCGACAGTGACCTGAGAAGTTGATCCTCCGATAGTCAATTCAACCTTCCCAGCTTCCACAATCAGAGGGGCTT
>JALRAZ010000308.1 GCA_023257935.1 Verrucomicrobiota bacterium | reverse complement strand
AGGCCCTGGCTTGGGTTTGTCGTCGGATACTTGGACGATCCCTTGACTCAGCTGAGGAAGCAATCCTCACCAAACAATGGGCCCAGATGTATGAACAATATCAACAGCATACTGATCAAGCCATTGCCTATATCACCGTAGGAGAACAAGTCTCGGATCCCAGTCTTGATCCAGCCTTGCATGCTTCCGTGATGTGGGTTGCCAACATGATCTACAACCTCGATGAAGCGATGACACATGAATAAGGATGGATTTATTTCCGAATTGGGTGGCCTGGAAACAACCCGTCGCTACTTCCTGGGCCGTGGAGCGGGGCTCGGTTTGGGTGCCATGGCTCTTTCTGCCATGGGACAGGACAATACACGGGAGTCGGTAAACCCTTCCCTCAGGCATCCTGCCATTGGGGCTTTAGCTGCCCGAGCCAAGCGAATGATTTTTCTGACCCAGTCGGGAGGTCCATCACAGATCGAGTTATTCGATCACAAACCCAACCTCCATCGATGGGCAGGAGAGGAGCTTCCCGAGAGCGTCAGGCAGGGACAGCGCCTGACTTCCATGACCGCCAATCAGAAGCAATTGATCATGCCTCCTCGAACCCAATTCGAGCGGTGCGGGCAAAGCGGTGCCACCATTGGAGAATGGATGCCCTATCTGCGTGAGGTCGCCGATGAACTTTGCTTCATCAAGTCGATGACCACTGAGGAAATCAATCATGCGCCTGCGATGACTCATTTTCTCACCGGACACCAGATCCCTGGGCGCCCCAGTCTTGGGGGGTGGGTCAGCTACGGATTGGGAAGTGAACAGCAGGATCTGCCAGAGTTTTTGGTGATGCTCTCTAAGATGCGCCGACCTTCAGATCAGCCCCTTTATGATTACTATTGGGGAAGTGGGTTTCTGCCTTCGCGCCATCAGGGTGTGAAATTGCGCAACGCGGGTGATCCCGTACTCTATTTGAAGGATCCTTCAGGGCTTACCAGGCATGGACGCAGAAAAATGCTAGATACCCTCAGAACGCTCAACGCCATGAGGGAGGAGCTCACTGGGGATGCCGAAATTCGAACCCGGATTCAGCAATATGAAATGGCTTACCGCATGCAGTCCAGCATTCCTGAGCTGACTGATTTAAGTGATGAGCCTGAATCGGTTTTTGATCTCTATGGACCGGATGCTCGCCGTCCTGGTAGTTACGCCGCCAATTGCATCATGGCACGTCGCCTTGCCGAACGTGGGGTTCGTTTCATTCAGTTATTTCACCCTGACTGGGATCATCACAGCCGCCTGAGTTCATGGTGTGTGGCTCGATGTCATGATACCGATCAGGCTAGTGCCGCGTTGATCAAGGATCTCAAGCAACGGGGCATGCTGGAGGATACGCTGGTTGTCTGGGGTGGGGAATTTGGCCGGGGTGTTGCTGGGCAGGGGGACTGGAACAGTCCAGAGGGAGGACGTGATCATCACCCGCGCTGTTTTACCATGTGGTTGGCAGGGGGAGGGATCAAGCCCGGCGTGACTTGGGGCGAGACCGATGATTTCAGTTACAATGTCGTCCGTGATCCGGTACACGTCAATGATTTGCATGCCACAATCCTGCACCTGCTTGGGGTGGATCATGAACGGTTCACCTACCGATATCAGGGCTTGGATTTTCGTTTGACGGGCGTCGAACCCTCAAAGGTCATTCATCAGATCCTGGCATGAAGGGTCCATTGATTTTAAGGAGGTCTCCTGCATGGCCAGGGCCAGCCAAGCTACTTTGTTCTTCGGATTTTGGCAGGCTACTATTCCCGATGGAGCTATTAGGGCTCCTATGGATCTTAGCAATGAATGCTGGAGTAAACCCGATACCCAGGGATGATTCTTTCAATCCACAGGCTGCCCTGGTGAAGGAACGACCTCATCATCCCCATATCAGCCTTCCCAGCTATGACCCCGCAGATTCGGCTGTAGCTTGGGATCGAGACCGAGTTTACCTCGAATTGTTAAGCACTCCCTTTGGCTCTCGAGCTCTTCATCTGGACCTGGTGAGGCCCACGCATCACCATGAAAGGCTCTTGCCAGTGGTGTTTCTGATCCATGGTGGGGGTTGGCGATCGGGTTCACGCAGCAACCTCTATCCAATGGCTCACCACCTTGCCTTGCGAGGCTACCTGGCTGTTCCGGTGGAATACCGCCTGGCTCTTGAGGCCAAATATCCGGCTGCCTTGCATGACATCCGGGCTGCGATTGCCTGGGTTCGTTCTCAGCATCAGGCATTGGGAATTGATCCAGCTCGCTTGACACTACTCGGATGCTCCTCGGGAGCCCATTTGGTGACTTTGCTGGGTATGACCCAATCTGCCGACCGACATGAGTCAGGCAATCAGGCTAGTCAGGTTCAGGCCATCATCAACGTGGATGGGGTGGTTTCCTTCGTTCATGAGGAAGCCATTGCTGAAAGAGAAGGATCCTCTGCGAGCCAGTGGTTGGGAGCCCGATACGAAGATAATCCGAAATTATGGCGGGAAAGCTCTCCGCTTGAACACGTGAATGATCTGGCCCCTCCAGTCATGTTCATCAATAGTTCCATCCCTCGCTTTCATGCTGGCCGCGATGACCTGATCAAGCGTCTGACTGAGTTCGACATTCGTTCCCGTGTACACACTTTGGAGACAACACCCCATCCCTTCTGGCTTTTCGATCCATGGTTCGATAGGGTGGTGGATATGGTCGATCAGTGCTTAGAAGACTGGGGTGTTGGAACTGAGTGAACCCTGATTAATTCCCTCTCAAAACGATCCCTCCATATGCAATCCATGGCCCGCCACACCTTTCAAATAATGCTCCTGATGCTAGCAGGTCGCCTCCTGGCAGCCGACCCTGGCTACGCGTTGGAATTGAGCGTTGCATCAGATGGTAGCGCTCAATACGCCACCATCCAGTCAGCAATTGATGCCACCAAATCCTATCCTGATTATCCTATAACCATCCGCATCGCCGCAGGTATCTATCGTGAGAAAGTCCGTGTGCCGCCTTGGAACCCTCGGCTCACCTTGCAAGGTGACGGGCCAGATAAAACCATCCTTGTGTGGGATGATCACTTCGATCGGATACAGCGAGGCAGAAATAGCACCTTTCACACTTACACCCTCAAAATTGAGGCGAACGAGGTTCGGGTTGAGAGCTTGACCATTGAAAATGCTGCGGGTCCTGTCGGCCAGGCCGTTGCGCTTCACGTCGAAGGGGATCGTTGCTCTTTTGAAGCCTGCGTTATCAAGGGGCATCAGGATACAGTGTTTCTTGATGGCGAAGGGTCACGTCATTTTTTTAAAGGATGCTCGATCGAAGGCACCACAGATTTTATTTTCGGTCAGGCCACTGCCTGGTTCCAAGACTGCCAAATCCATGCTAAGTCCGACTCATTCATCACCGCTGCTTCGACTTCGCCAAATCAGTCCCACGGCCTGGTCTTCTATGAGTGTCAGTTCACTGCGGCGCCATCGGTCAAAGAAGTCCGACTCGGGCGCCCATGGAGAGCTCATGCCCGCACTGTTTTGATAAGCTGTATCCTAGACAGTGCCATCCATCCTGAGGGGTGGGGGGCGTGGAGTCATAGGGATCAGCCCACTACCACCTATTACGCGGAATATCAATCGACCGGAAAAGGAGCGCGGCCTTCAATGCGAGTTGAGTGGTCCCATCAGTTAACGGAACAGGAGCTCAGCGCTCATAGCCGACAAAAGGTTCTTAGGGGGTGGAACCCCGATCCCCTCCGTTGAAGCCCACTCCGAGAGACTCCAGATGCCAATCCTCCTTATTGCGGCTGACCTGTTTGATCATTTATGAACTGCTCACAACCAATGTCCTTCATCAGGCGACTGGCTTGTTTCTTTTATGGGATCGCCCTGTCTGCCTTCGCACTCACTGGTGATCCAACCAGGGTGTTTATTCTCGTAGGTCAGTCCAACATGCAGGGGCATGCCCATGAACGCACCCTTGGTTCCATGAAAGGGGATCCCAACACGGCCTGGATGCTAACTCAGATTAGGGATCGAGATGGTAATCGACTGGAGCAGAATCAGGTGTGGGTTAGCTCGCTTTCCAGTGAAGGTCTCAAGGAAGGGGCGCTTGGACTGGGCTTCGGGGCTTCAGAAGAAAAACTGGGGCCTGAGCTAGCTTTCGGTCTATCGCTGCATCAGTCCCTGGGCGAGCCCATTGTCCTGATCAAGGCAGCCTGGGGAGGGAAGAGTCTTCACACAGATTTCCGTCCACCTTCAGCTGGTGTCTATCAATTGAGTCAGGCTCAGTTAGATCAAATGAGACAGCAAGGCAAGGACGTCGAGCGGGAACAGGCTCTCAGGGCCGGACAGAGTGGCCATTATTATCGTGAAATGATGGAGCACGTTCAATCGACCATGAAACGCCTTGCGGACAACCCTCCCACTCAACACCATGGTAGATCCTACCGCATCTCAGGTCTTGTTTGGTTTCAGGGGTGGAATGACATGGTAGATGGAGCTGTCTATCCCGAGCGGGGAAAAAAGGGGGGCTATGATGCCTACACCAACCTGCTTGGACAATGGATTCAGGATGTGCGGCGCGACCTTGGGTTTCCTGACTTACCAATCGTGATCGGGGTAATGGGGGTAGGGGGTCCAGTGAGCCATTATCGGCAAGATCAACTCCGCTACGCTGGGATACATCAATCCTTCAGAGATGCCATGGCCGCAGTGGCCCAACAACCCGCCATGCAGGGTAGCGTGGCTGCCGTTCTGACCGAGCAATGCTGGGACATTGAATTGAGTCAATTGCGTTATCGAGAAACTCAGTGGCGCCAGCAGGTGCGTGAAATGGCGAAAAAACCCACCAACCAAGGGACAAAACCCGAGATAATTGAAGAGGCATTGCGGCAAAAAATGTTTACCGAAGCTGAATGGCATCAACTCAAATCCGGCATCAGCAATGCCGAATATCATTACCTAGGCTCGGCCACCATCATGAGCCGCATAGGGATGGCTTTTGCCAAAGCCATGGAAGGGATGCTTTCCAAGTAAAACCCATAGCTATCAGCGCTAAGAGGCGATTAAAGCCTCTCCCGCTTCGAAGAAAACCGACCATTGCGACGCTGTCGGGTCCGCTGCATCTCGATCGATAAAGCGCTGTTGTGGTTGGTGCGCGAAAGATACATGCCAACCAATTGAGAGCGACTGGGTCCGTTTGCAGGTCGATGCAGGGAGCCCCATCCCGTAAAAAAACCGAGCAATTTTCTGATCACAATAATTACCCTAAGCTATTACCCGGAAGGGTGCGATGCTTATTTTATTCCCTCTAAAATTGGCGAGATTGTAAGATGTTTGCTGAGACTGAGCCGCAATCTTTTTGCAATTATCGAAATTAGAGGGTTCTGGCATTGAAATTGCTAAATCCTTCTTGCTCTGGGGCTACCCTAGTAACGCTTGGTGATGAATTCATTGTTTCTTTACTTGTTTGCCGCTTTTGCCACCGCGGTGCTGGTGGTTGGAGTTGAACTAAGGCGCAGTTCCCGAGTCAAGCGGTTGTTACTGGCAAAGCAGGCCTGCCTGGCCCTCGAGCAGGAGCAGAACCAGAGGCAAGAGTTGTCTCAGCTTCATGAGGCGAATCATCAAGCTAGAAACTGCACCTTATCCTGGTTTCACATAGCCCAATTTATCAAGCAGGGTGACTGGATTGAAGTGCGTGGCGAATTGGAAACTGCCTTGCCTTTCTGCATGCTACTTGAGCCGCAGGCACCGCAAGAGTTAATCGTTCGATCGTATCAAATAGGGGATAGTGAACCCTGCGCAGACCTGGGGCAAGAGGGTCTCATGAGACTGTATCCAGGGATGCATGCGACATTCAATCGGGATGAATCCGGGCGACTCCTGCTGGTTGCAGGTTCAAGCAAGATTATTTTGAAAAGGGATTTTGCACACCATGCTGAAGCCCTTCTGGCGATCGAAAACCACAACCCAAGAAGGCAGGCTCCTGAGCTACGGTGTTTTTATCGTTCTCAGAGGCTCTCGATCGAATGTTGCAGTGCTCCGCCAAGCGCCCCTAGCATGGAGGCTGATCCCTTGGCGAACGCTTCGACCGTGGCTTAGTCCCTAAATAAGTTGGGTGAACATCCCGTCCTTGAGTTTGGGCTCAAACCAAGTGCTTTTGGGTGGCATGATGCCCCCTTCATCGGCTATGGTCATGAGATCAACGATGCTCGTGGGATACATGGCAAAGGCGATGGCAAACTGACCTCCATCCACCATTTTCTCAAGCTCTCCCAAACCTCGAATACCACCCACGAAGCTGATTCGCTGACTTTTTCTTGGATCATCAATACCCAGCAATGGGTCCAGGATATGATTCTGAAGCAGCGATACATCCAGTGAGCCGACAGCATCAGCAGACTCAGTGAGAGCAGGGTCAAAGGTGAATCGATACCATTGGTTTGCCATGTAGATACCTAGTTGGTGCTTGGCATCAGGCTGGAAGGGCTCGTCCCTGTTTTCCAGGTTACCCAAGCCCTCGAGTGCCGAGAGGATTTCTTCTGGTCGGCGCCCCTGTAAATCTTTGACGGCTCGATTGTATGCCAGGATCTGCATCTGATCGTGAGGGAATAGCACCGTTAGGAATCCACCACTTTGCCCCTTGCCCTCACGCGATTCAAAGATCCTTCCGGCTGCGGCGCT
>JALRAZ010000289.1 GCA_023257935.1 Verrucomicrobiota bacterium | reverse complement strand
GGCCGATTCAATCGTCATCAGTGGACGCAGATGATCCACTTGCCATGAAGCATGGGACTTGGGCGTGGTTTTGATGCCCCAACCCGCAATCAATTCACCTGATGGATCTCGATAGACAGGGGCTAAAATTTGCTCCAAGGGTATTTCCTGCATGACTGGGTCTGCCTCCCAATCTGATTCACTATTGAGGATTTCGCGGACTTTCCGTCGAACGTAGCGCGCCCTCTCGGCATCGGTATCGAAGCCGCAGGGCATTCGTGGATGTTGCATGGCACTCTCCACACCAAGAAAAATGGGCTTACTCGTAAAGAGGCGCTGCTGAACACTGACGGCCCGCTCGAAAGGCCGTTGCTTTCGCTCCGCTGCCACCTGCATGATACCCAGGAGGGCACCCCAATCCACCATCTCACTTCGGGCCAGACGGGCTGGGTGAGCTTCACGCAGGCGTGCTCCGCCAGCACCAGCTAAGACATACCCGACTTCATCGATTCCTCGACGGCCTGCACGGCCAAACATCTGGAGCATTTCATCGGGTTGTATTGGGAACTCTTGGTAGTCTCGTCGATATGAATCCGCTGCGAGTGCCACACTACGGAGGGAAAAATTTATTCCTGAAGCCAATCCCATGGTGGCAATCACAACCCGTAGTTGACCTGCCTTGGCAAGCGGCTCAATCACCCCAGCCCTGGCGGCGTAGCTCAGACCACTATGGTGGTAGGCAACACGACGACTGAGCATCCTTACCAGACGGTCTCCAAGCAGCCTCTTTTGATCGTCAGTCAGGCAAAGCGGGGGAGGGGGAGGCAGCTCCATGGCTAACTCCATCGCAAGTTTTTCTGCAGCTTTGCGCCGAGGTGCAAAAAGCAGGACGGGGCCTAATCCTTCCGCAAGACTGTTGGCAACAAATTTACCCCAATAGGATCGAATGGTTTTAGGAAGCGTGTGCCCCAATCGCATTGGGGATAGCTCTTCCAAAGGAACTGGACGAATATGATGCTCGACCAGGCGAACTCGGCGGCCAAGGCGCTCAAGCCAATCGACGACCTGTCTCGGATTGGCCACACTGCCACTGAGAAGGAGCAATTGCGTGCCGGCAGGCGCCATGGCCATGGCGATCTCGTAGTTGAGCCCACGATCCTTATCACCAAGCATTTGATATTCATCCACCACTAGTAAGGCGGGACCCTCTCCCTGGATCAAACGACTTTTCTGCGTTTCCAGAGTTGCCACCAATACCGGAGCATCTAAATTTTCGGACAAATCGCCGGTAGATATACCCACATCCCAACCTCTGGCACGCCATTCAGCCAGCTTATCATTGGCAAGGGCTCGAGTGGGGACAGTGTATATAGCCTGCTGCTGGCGCTTGCGAGCTTGCTCAGCCCAAAGCTCAAAAATCAAAGTCTTACCAGCACCGGTCGGTGCATGAAGGACGACATCCATCCCATCACGCAGTAAATTGACCGCTTCCTGCTGCCACAGGTCAGGAAGCCTCATTTGATTGAGGGCAAGCTGCGACTCTAGCTGCTGAGCCATGACAGACTCGTTGCGCCAACCGGACTTTCCGCCCTTGGATTGTGAATGTGCCATCGCCAATCTGTTTCAGGAATTATAGCAAAATAGAGTGCATGCAACACAGTCTTTGATCCAGGTCAAGAGAGCCCCGTTCCCTGGGTAAGAGCAGCATTCACAGCTGGGTCGCATCTAAGTGCGTCAAGTTAGAGTCACTTGTCTCATGGGGCAAGTGGGTTTGTTGAGCTATGCTTCAACCACTCACTTGCATAATGTCCGTGGCCATTCCATGTTAGGCACATGCAATCGTCTGATGATCCTAAACCGAAGATGCGGGTACTGGTGGGCATGACTGGTGCCAGCGGGGCCCTGTATGCCAAAAGGCTATTGCAACAACTTGCTACCTTATCAGTGGAAACCCACCTGATCATGAGTCCATACGCCAAGCAGGTGGTGGATGCGGAACTACCTGATGGCCTTGAACTACCTCAAGGGGTTGTGAACCATCAGGTCAAGTCCATGCAGATCCCCTTTGCCAGTGGATCCAACCCCCCCGACGCCATGGTTATCGTACCCTGTAGCATGGGCTCCATGGCGAGGATAGCTCATGGCACTAGCGAAGATGCAATGCTGCGTTGTGCTGATGTCGTCCTCAAAGAGCGACGTCAGTTGTTATTGGTTGTTCGAGAGACACCCCTGAATCTAATCCAACTCCGCAACATGGTAGCCATCACTGAAGCAGGAGGAACCATCATGCCAGCAAGCCCGCATTTCTACAATCAGCCTGATGGTTTGAATGCCTTGGCCGATACTGTGGTGGCACGCATTTTAGACCACATTGGCTTGGACCATGACTTAGGCGTGCGGTGGGCACAAGAATCCTGAACCGCTCTGGGTTCAGTGAACCCATTGCTCAAGGCTGTCCGACCGAAAGCATGAACTCAATGTTGGAATTGGTCTTCTTGAGCTTATTGAGCAGCAGCTCCATAGCCTCGATCGAGGGCACACCAGTCAGAGCCTTTCGGAGCAGGACCACTTTGCTGTACTCATCAGGATGGTATAGCAATTCTTCTTTCCTAGTGCCACTATGCTCGACGTTAATGGATGGAAAAATGCGTCGATCGACAAGCCCTCTGTCGAGGTGAGCTTCCATGTTACCAGTCCCTTTGAATTCCTCGAAGATCACCTCGTCCATCCTGGATCCGGTGTCGACCAGCGCGGTAGCAATGATGGTCAACGAACCACCTTCCTCGATATTGCGCGCAGCCCCAAAGAAGCGTTTGGGCTTGTGCAGCGCATTGGCATCAACACCCCCAGATAGGATTTTCCCAGAATGGGGTTGCACCGTGTTATAGGCCCTGGCCAATCGGGTTATGGAGTCGAGCAAAATCACCACATCTTTTTTGTGCTCAACCATGCGTTTAGCTTTTTCAATGACCATTTCCGCTACCTGAATGTGTCGTTCAGGTGGTTCATCAAAGGTTGAACTGATCACTTCGGCTTTTTTGCATGTGCGCTCCATGTCTGTGACCTCTTCAGGGCGCTCATCGATGAGTAGGATAAACAAATAAACCTCGGGGTTATTCTTGAGGATGGCATTGGCAACATTCTGCATGAGCACCGTTTTACCTGTCCTCGGTGGCGCCACGATCAAGCCGCGGGAACCTTTTCCGATGGGGCAAACTAGGTCCAAAACCCTGGTGGAAAACTCAGTGGGGTCATTTTCCAGTAACAAACGTTCCTCAGGAAATAGGGGTGTCAGGTTATCGAAATGAATCTTATCCTTGGCTTTTTCTGGATCTTCCTTGTCGACAGCCTCAACTCGGAGCAGCGCAAAGAAACGTTCTTTCTCTTTGGGAGGACGGGTTTGTCCTGCGACAATATCACCGGTCTGAAGATCAAATCGCCGAATTTGCGATGGAGACACGTAAATATCTTCAGGGCAGGAAAGGTAATTGTAGCTACGCGAACGTAGGAAGCCGAAACCTTCAGGTAGGATTTCCAGGACCCCCTCTGCAAACATCACACCACTCCGCTCAGCGTTTTGCTGTAGGATGTGAAGAATCAGTTCATGTTTCTTCATGGTGCCGAAATTTTCAATTTCGAGCTCCTTGGCCATCCCGTTGAGCTCCACCATGGACATGGCCTGCAGTTGACTGATGTGGATCGTTCGGGCTGTCTTGTCCTTGCCACGACCTTTGCGGGAAACCGAGCTACCCTCTTCGTCGCTCTGAGCTAACTCTTGTGAAGGCTCAGCGCCATTATCTGCGCTGGGATTTCCTTCTTCGGCCCGATCGGTCTGGGCGTCGATTGATGCTGGCTGGTCACCGGATTCGGAGGCAACCTCCTCGGTATCAGGGACAGCGGTTTCCGCAGGCTCTTGGTTAGCCTCCTTTTTGCGCGTTGTGCGCTTTCGCGGGGCAGGTGATACTTGGTCAGCTTCGACAGAAGCAAGGTCAGAGGGTTCTTCAATCGAGGCGGTAGCCTTCTTTCGGGAAGAACTCTTTTTGGCTGTAGCTTTTGGCATATCTAGGATGTGAAATAAATGTCCTCTCCCAGGCTAGTAGGATGATTTTCCGCCAATCAGGAGAAACTTAAATCAGGAGGGACTTAAGGAAACTCAATCTGACAGGCATCCCGAGATTTGCTAGGCCCTCTGAGACGATCCAAGGTTGTTAAAAATTGAATCAACCAGATCATCAAGGGATAGCACTCGAATCAACCAATGACAGCTGTTCCAATACGACGTTGAGGAAAGTGTCAGCAGGGAGAGAGCTCAGTAAGGCAAGGGATATCTTGCAGTTAGCTCATTGACACGCTGCCGAACTGCTCGAGCCACGTCAACCTTATTTATGTTCAAAATCACCTCTGATATCATGTCGGCAATTTGCTGCATGTCACCCTCGTTCATACCTCGAGTGGTCACAGCGGGTGTGCCGATGCGGATGCCACTTGCTTGAAAGGGTGATCGCGTCTCAAAGGGGATGGTATTTTTATTGACCGTGATACCAGCTTCATCCAACGCATGTTGACATTGTTTACCGGTCAACTCCCGCCTACCGACATCAACGAGCATGAGGTGGTTTTCGGTGCCACCACTGACAAGACGGAATCCATTGGCATTGAGCCCCTCAGCAAGAGCCGCGGCATTGCGCACGACCTGCTGCTGATAAGCACGAAATGACGGTTGAAGGGCCTCTTCAAAACAAACAGCCTTAGCGGCAATCACATGCATGAGTGGGCCTCCCTGTATGCCGGGAAATGCTTGAGAATCAATCTGCTTGGCAAACTCTTCCTCGCAAAGGATCAATCCCCCCCTCGGACCACGAAGGGTTTTGTGGGTCGTGGTGGTCACAAAATGAGCGTGCCCTACCGGACTAGGATGAACCCCACTAGCTACCAGGCCGGCGATATGAGCAATATCTGCCAGCATGTAAGCACCCACTTCACGTGCTATGGCTCCCATTCGAGCGAAATCGATGATACGGGGGTAGGCGCTTGCACCAACGGTGATCATTTTGGGACGGTGTTCCCGAGCTAATGCTTCGAGTTGGTCGTAGTCGATCCGCTCGTCCTGTTCACTCACGCCGTAGTGCACCACATCAAAGAACTTGCCTGAAAAATTGGCCTTGTTGCCATGCGTCAGGTGCCCGCCATGGCTTAGATCCATGGTCAAAATCTTGTCTCCTGGTTGAAGCACCGAGAAGTAAACCGCCATATTAGCGCCTGATCCCGAGTGAGGTTGCACGTTGGCATGCGGCGCTCCAAAAAGAGACTTGGCTCGTTCAATGGCCAGTGTCTCAGCCTCATCCACGAACTCACATCCACCATACCAGCGTTTTTGAGGATAACCCTCGGCGTATTTGTTGGTCAGGACCGAGCCTTGCGCATCCAGCACCGCCTGGGAGACGATGTTCTCGGAGGCGATCAGCTCGATCTGTTCCTTCTGACGGCCCAGTTCGCCCTGTATGCCCTTGAAAATCTCGGGATCGGCGTCGGCCAGGGTCTTGGTGAAGTAGGCGTCGTGGGTGAAGGCGGTCACTGGCGGGCGTCCCGGAGGCTGAGGGCTGAAACGGCGCCCCTATCTAGGCCGCGCCGCCGAACACCACAACATCTGGTGGCCAGCGTCCTGATCGCGCACCCATGGACACCAATGTTACAAATCAGGTGCATCAGATAACGCCAAGCTTTAAGATTGGCGGCAAGAGCGAGGGGAGCCATCATGAAACAGCTGATCGGATACGCCGTTGCGGCGTTGAGCCTTGTGGCGACCCAGGCGGTTGCGGCCCCGGTCACCTATTACGTCCAGAGCGAGCCCTACACCGCGATCACCAACTCGACGGCCTGCCCGGTGGGGACATGCAAGGCCTATGCGGTCGGCCAGCGCCTGACCG
>JALRAZ010000245.1 GCA_023257935.1 Verrucomicrobiota bacterium | reverse complement strand
AAAGCATTTGGGATACCAACCTTAGAAAAACCCTTTCAGGAAATGCACATCAAATAATGCAGCACATTGTCCCCCAGCTGTTTACGAATCCGCTTAAAAAAACACCCCTTCTCCATATCAGCAAAAAAATGATTAAAGGGTATCTCGCACATCAAAAAAATCATCCAATCATTCAGACTACAAACTCTTCGCTTTAACCAGACAGCCCAAGGCTTATATTTTTCACAAGTGAATGCCTTAGTGATATTTAAAAAACCAAAAAACAAAAGCTCTATACAGAAGTTTTGGTCTGAGTGACGTTTGAAACCGTCTCCCCCCCTCTGAGTGAACCATTTTTTTAACAAACACAGCGCATTTGATTAAATGCTATTGGTTCTTAATATTTAAAAATAAAAATAAATAAAACAGACCTATTGAATGGGGTCCGCTGATGAGTGGGCTCAAAGCCCAAGAGACCATGATGGACTGAAAGGTGATTGGGTGAGGCTTTTAGTGGCGGAGGTGGCCAACCCGAATCTAGGCTATAGGACTTGCCTGAGTACCGTGAGGCATTTGGCATTTTGCTCCCGCGTTCCAGCGCTGATTCGAATCCATTCGGGTAGCTGATAAGCGTCCATGGGTCTAACAATAACCCCCTGTTCCTGCATGCGCGCAAAAGTCTTCATGCCCTCCCCCACCCGAACCAGCACAAAATTCGCAAAAGATGGCACAAACTCTAAACCGAGTTCAGTGAACCCATCCTGCAGCTGTGTGACCCCTTGGCGATTCAGTTCGCGACTTTGCCGGATGTATTCTTGGTCATCCAGTGCAGCCAAGGCACCGGCTTGGGCCAAGGCATTTGCATTAAACGGTTGGCGGACTTTTTCCATGGCGCCGATGATATGTCTCGGGGCAACTCCGTATCCCAACCTAAGACCGGCAAGGCCATAGATTTTGGAAAATGTTCGCATCACGAGCAAATTGGAATACCTATCGGATTGAATATCTGAAATCAGATCAATCGGATGCTCCAGATACTCAATGTAGGCCTCGTCCATCACCACAAGCACTTCAGAGGGCACCGCTTCAAGGAATTGGTTCAGCTCCTCATGAGTCACCATCGTTCCTGTTGGGTTGTTCGGATTGGCGATAAAAACCGCCTTAGTCGCCCCATCAATCTGGTTGAGCATGCCCTTGAGGTCATGCGAGTGGTTTCGAGCAGCCACTGTCTTGACGCTCGCACCAAACATCCGAGCCACCAATGGGTAAATAGCAAAACAATATTGAGAGACCACAATATTGGATTCACTGTCCAAAACAGTATGCCCTACCCACTCAATCAACTCATTAGACCCATTGCTAAGGATAATGTTTGCGGGTAAGACCCCCAATTTGGAGGCAAGTTTTTCCTTGAGGTAGTAGGCATTGCCATCGGGGTAAAGGTGGCAACAGTCCAATGCCTCCTTCATAGCTTCTACCGCCTTAGGGGATGGTCCCAGGGGATTTTCATTGGATGCGAGCTTGATGATTTGCTCGAACGGCAACCCAAGCTCGCGGGCGACTTCCTCCAGGGGTCTCCCGGGTTGATAGACTGGCAAAGAAAGGAGATGTGAATGCAGTCGGATCGATTTAGTTTCCATGCGTTTGGAGATTAGCTTAGCGAATTAGCGAATAGTACGGTCGACGATGTTCCCCACATCGACGTGGGTTTTAACCAGATCCCTGATCAAGGCAATTTTAGCTGCATCCCCGGGTCGGGTTTTAACGATGAGGTCATGCACAGTGGAGGCCACTTGATAGCTGTTTTGCGAGGTCAAATAAACGGGATAAGGCATACTTCGGATAATCTTGAGGACCCGGTTTGAGGGTTTCAGATCATCGGTGAGGATCATGCCTGATAGTTTGGTAGGCAGACCTGTCTCGCCAGCTGAAGCAGCTGTTTCAATCAACTCTTCACGATCAGCTGGAACGATCATGAGCGATCCAGGCTTAAAATGCTTGCGTGCATTAGCCGTGCTCATCGCCGCCACAACCACGTGGTCGATGATGTTGTTGAATTGATCCGAGTCATTGAGCTGACTGACCTCTAGCACATCTTTGATCAGCTCCATGGTTGGGCTTGAGAGCATCCGCTGATGCGGTATGACCCCAAGTAATTGCAGTCCCCTCCTTTCCAGGCCTTTACGCGCAAACTCGGTGATATAATCAAGCTTGTGCTGGATGACCTTGTTGAGAATAACCCCGATGATTTCAACCCCATCTCGTTCAAAAAGAGCCTGGTTCAGGGCAATTTCGTCAATAGGACGACCGATCCCGCCCTGAGTGACCAGGATAACTTTGGCATTGAGGATTCTCGCAACCCTGGCGTTGGAAAGGTCAAAAACCGATCCAACTCCCGCATGGCCGGTCCCTTCGCATAGAACAAAATCCTTTTCCCATGCCACGCGATCAAAGGCCTGTTCCACACGACGAACGAGCTGATCGTTGTTGGCTGAGTTGAGGTATTTCTTGGTAAAATCAGAAGCCACAGCAATTGGGCTCATCTCAGGCAGCGGACAATTGAGGCCATAAACTTTATCCATGAGGAAGGAATCCTCATCGATCTTATGCTCCTGAACATCCACAAATCGCTGCCCGACCGGTTTAATGTATCCAATCCTCGGGTAATAGCGACGCAGTGCAGCAAGGAGTCCAAGTGAGGTCGTGGTCTTGCCGTCGTTTTGTCTGGTGGCAGCAATAAACAGCCTGGGTGTGACGATATTCTTCATGTGCGATCGATGCAAAATGCTGGATCGGGAGGAAAGCTTCAGTGATGCGGTGCCCCCGGAAGCACTTGACCAGCTCCTGGAAACAGAGCCTCATACTCAATGGACTGCAGTCCGACGATCGCAGCAACCCCTAGCACATCGTGGGCATTCGATCCCCGAGATACATCGGCAGCTGGCCGATCGATGCCCAGAAGAATCTGTCCGTAGGCATTAGCGCGAGCTATGTGCTTGAGTAATTTGCTAGCAATATTGCCTGCATTCAAATCAGGGAAAATCAGGACGTTTGCGGCCCCGGCTACATCCGAGCTCAAATCCTTGAGATCGGCCACATCGGGAACGATGGCTGCATCAGCTTGAATTTCTCCCTCGAATTGTGCCTTCAGCCCCAAGTCCTTCGCTCGCTGAGCGGCTAATTCAGTTGCTTGCTTGACCTTGACCACACTGGCATGTCGGGCGCTACCATGCGTTGAATAGGACAGCATGGCGATACGCGGCTCAACCCCCATCAAATGCTTGGCCAAATGCCCTGTAGAACAGGCGATCTCAGCCAATTGATCCGCTGTTGGATCGGGGATAACCCCACAATCGGCCAGGAAAAGAACCCCGTCGTTCCCAAATCGCGTATCGTCCACTTCCATGATCATGCAACTAGAGGCGGTTGAATAGTTGGGAGCCATTTTAATGATCCTGAACAGAGGCCTGAGTACGTCCCCGGAGAACTCTGAAGTCCCCGAAACCAAACCATCAGCCTGATGCATCGCAACCATCATAGACCCAAAATAATTAGGATGGCGCATGGCTGCAATGGCTTCACTTTCGGTGATACCGCGCTCCTTCCTGATTTGCAAATAACGCTCGGCAAAGGAATCAAGGTCTTCGCTCGAAGCCGGATCAATGATGCGAATGCCATTGAGAGAAAGTCCTAGCGCTGCAGCAGCATTCTTGATCCTGGTGCGATCGCCCAAAAGAATGGGCACTCCAAGACGAAGCGCCTGGAATTGTCTGGCAGCCTGTAGCACCCTTGGCTCCTCCCCTTCAGGAAACACCAATCGCTTGGGATGTCTCTGGAGTTTTTCAATGACGGTGCCAATAAACCTCATGAGATATTACTAACTGAATGATACAAAATATCAACTGGATCCCGTGCGTGTTCAGTCAACCCCATGGCGTGAGGATGAAGGGTTGGCCAGTCGAAGATAAAGCTCCTCGATCGCTTGCACCATGGTTTCGGTAGCAAAGTGGTTACGAACCCACTCCCGTCCGTGGGATCCCATCGACCGACGCGTTTCGGGGCTTTTGGCTAGTGAGACCAGCGCATGGAGCAATCCCTTGACATCATTAGGTTGAACCAAATGGCCCGTTTCACCTTGCCGGCAAACCTCAGGGGCCCCGTCCAGCGCGTAAGCAACCACTGGCTTCCCTGCGGCCATAGCCTGAGGCAAGGCACGTGGGAGACCTTCCCGAAAGGACAGATGAACCAGAACGTCCATGATACCCACCAAATCAGGCACTGCCTCAGGCCTGACCAATCCGGTGAAAACCACACGGTCTCTCAGGCCCATGCTTCGGAGACGCGCTTCAAAACGATCAGCTAGAGGACCACCGCCGACAAGCAGAAGCTTGGCCTGTGGGATAGCCTTGACCAAAGCTGGCAGCACCTCAAAAAGCTGATCATGTCCCTTGAGATCAAACAGACGGGCAATTTTACCCACGACGAAATCATTGGGCCCCAAGCCCAACTCAGCTCGCCTCTTCTGGCAGGGTTTGGCATTGAGGAAAGCATCCAGATCAAAACCGCTGTAGATGGTCGAATATTGCGAAGGCTGACCGATACCAGCATCGAGGTATTGACGGCACATGGCATCAGCCACACCCACAAAGTGATGGGTTTTCGCACCAGCCAATCGTTCGGCAGCAAGAAAGGCCCTGTTGGAGAGCTTGTTTTGAAATGCCCCAAAGGATGGGCCATGGATTGTGTGAATGATGCAGGGAACCCTCGCACGACTGGCTGCCAGTCTTCCAAGGATGCCTGCCTTGCCACTGTGGGTGTGAACAATCATCGGGCGCTGCCGGAGGAACCTGCGATAGAGTGCCCAATAAGTAGCCCAGTCCCTCATGGGAGCAATTTGCCTGACCAATCCAGGTTCGATACTCAAGCACCCCGGAAGGCCACTAACTCGGGACTCGAGGGATCCTTCTGGCCAAGCTGGATCAGTGGGGCCCGCGATGAGCTCGACTTGTTCAAAGCCAGGCTTGGAACGCAATCCAAGGACGGTGGCAATGGTATTTTCCTGGGCGCCCCCAACAATCAAGCGAGTGATGAGATGAATGACTCGCATCAAAACCAGCCTTAATTCAGATCAAGGTTGGCGGAGCTGGTCCAGCCGCTGAGATACCTCCAGAAATTCCTCGGTACCCTGAGGGGCATGAATCAGATAGGTTTGATAATACTCGATAGCTTGAGCACGGTCTCCCTTCAGGCGCGCTATTTCTGCCAAGCCGAAGAGGACCGCGTGGTTAGGATCTGGGTTGAGTGCTTCCAGCATCCGGTAATCAGTCAGAGCAGCATCCAAATTTTCCAGGCGAAGATGGCTGATGGCGCGATTCATGATGAAGATCTGATTGTCCGGGTAAGTTTTCAATGCCACATCCAGCACAGGCAGCGCCAAGTCAAATTGCTCCTTGCGCATCAAGGCCACTGCCTTGGTCTGGAGCGCACTGGAGGATTTGCCATCGATCCTCAGCCAGTCATCACACAATTGGATAGTTTCATCGTATCGCTCAGAGAAAAAGTAGACTTGAGCCAGTGTATCTAGCATCAGCTCTGACTTGGGAAAAGCCTTACGACCCTCTTTAAGAATGCTTTCTGCCTCCAAATGTGCTTGTTTGCCTGCTTGTTCCTGACCTGTGGAGAGCATCCTGTTGCCCTGTCCATAAAGGGCTAGGGCTTTGAGTCTTATCAATTCCGCCTCCTGGGTTGCTTCCAGGGTAATTGAGGAAGCTTGTATGGCTTCCATTTGCTCAAGCACCACCTCAGGAAAGCCCAGGTTGATGGTGGCATTGGCCCGAGCCAGCAGGTAGCGAGCATTCTCAGGGCTCAGCGAGCTGGCTGCGTCGAATCGATCAATCGCCTGCCGGAAATTACCCCCAGCAAACAGCTGAGCGCCCAGATTATAGAGAAAACGCGGCGCGTTGACTTCGCCGATGGACTTGAGCATGAGATCAACCGAGCGGTAGGTGGTGATGAGTTCTTTCCACTGCGTGTCAGAAATCAACTCCTCCACCGATCCGCCAGCTTCGAGCAAGGCCTGAGCCTTGAGGTTATACTCCAAGGAAGCCAGTTTAGGGGCGTATCGAGCGGCTTGTTTGAGCAGCGAAGCCGACGCTTCCAAATAACCCTGGCGCTGCAAGGTCGTGGCGCGGTTGTTGATTTCCACAGCCAGCATGCCCCCGAGCACCTCAGCAGTGCTTTCTCCTTGATCGACTCCTTCGGCAATACTGGGAATATCCTTGTCCAGATCCTCCCAGAAGCCCACGACCTTGGCGACCTGCTCGTCAGTCATTTTTGGTGGCAAGGGGTTCGTGTCCCCAGGCTGGAAAGCCCTGAGGCGCGCGCACAAACCTAGCGATTCAGGATAAAGATATTCGAAATAAACCCCGAAACTGGATTGCATGTAGTAAACGGGGTGGGACTTGATCAGGACAGCCACGACATTGAGAATCGAACCGATATCAATCGTCTGAGGCATTTGTGCCTGCCCCAGCTCCCCGGACCAAGCACGCTGGAGCGAGCCTCGAATCCAACCCTGGTAAAAGGTATTACTCAGGGCTGAAGTATCCACAACACTGTAGTCAGCTGCATTGTGTTGAGGGGACAGAGACAGCCCAAGGTTCGTCAACAGCCCACGGAAACTGTCGTCAACAAATAGCACGGCTTTGCCCGGGGCCACAGACTCCACCTGCTTCAGTGCGAGCTTTTCCAAAGCAGGTCCGTTGCGGAGTTTGAGAGTGGCTCCATTCTGCACAAATAAGCCCACCGGCACCGCCAAGGTAGCTAAATAAAGAAGCCCTCTGAATAAAGGATTAAGCCCGCTTGATCGATTCGATCGATGGCGCCCCCTGGAACCAGCTCGTTCAGGTGCAGGTCCAAAAACCAACAACACATAGCCCGAATAGTAGCCCACAGAAAGAGCACTCAAGTAGTAAAAGGATAAGAATGGAAGGCCCAGACCGCGTTCACGGGGGCTGAAGGCAGGGTCGAAGCAAACCCAGATACAAACGGTAAGAAAAACCAGATGCATCACCTTGAACATCAGGTTTTGCAACAAAGCCCCTGCTGCGCTGGTGTCCCCCATGGTTGAGGGCCAACGTATCCCAGCAGCCACCACTGGCACGAGGGAAGTCAGACTGAGCACCACGACCAAGGGCTTAGGGAAATTGACCAGAACGGATTTTTGGTTACCCAGCTGCAACTGCAGGTAATCAAAGAATGTGGCCGACTGGTCGTAATGGGAAGTGATCCACAGAGGGAGCACCAAGTAAAGAGAGAGCCCGGCCAGACCCAATCCCATCATGCGGAGCAAGAATCGCCCCTGGAGTTCGGAGAGACCGCGGATCCATATCAAGGATACGGCAAAAACCGGGAAATAGGCAATCATCGCCCAATTGTTGGTCACCGATACCCCATAAAGGAGGGCGAAGATGTTGAGCCAACGATCTTGCCTGCTGAGGCGGAATTCCAGAAGGCACCGAATAAGTATCGAAAACAAAAGCAAATCAATCATTTCCCCGGTGGCTGCTGTGGCGTGCTCCCAAAAGGTCGATTGAAGCAGGCAGACCAGGCCAGCAAACACTGGCGGCAACCAAGCACTTTTCAGGCTCAGCAGGGAATAATCACTCTGCTCCCTGATCCGTTGATCGCGGGTTCGATCTTGAGGCAACAGGGCAACAGATCTCGCAAGCTGATAAATCACCCCGGCTGCCATCAACAGGGTCAGGTAATTGAGTGCGATAGCCTGATTGGAAACATCCACCCATAGGGCTATGGGGAGGGTCACCAGAAACATGAGCGGACCAGATACTTTGGGGGACCAATCCCAACCAGTCACCTTGCTAACCACCCCGAGGCTATCCAGCGTCACCGATTGGCTCATCGTCATGAGGCCAACCACCAAAGCAAGCATCAGCATCAGCCAGGGAAGGCCTTTCTGGGGAAACCCCAAACCGGATGACTCGTCATGGGCATTCATAGCCCTATAGCAGAAACGATGTCACGATACTTGGCAAGGCTATCTTCAAGTCAGGCATGTCGAAAAAATTTCTCTCAAGAAAAGCCCATGACTTAACGGTAGCCTTGATTGGATCCCCCGCACCATCCAAGCAAAAAGGCTTCAACAAGCTGCCCCAGATCTTCGCTGTAGCCACCCTCCAGCACCCCAAAAACGGGCCTGGAGAGGGCTTTAATCTGGGTTCCAATCCAATGATAATCATCCTTTTCAAGATGCTGCTGTGCCAGAGGATCCAGGCGATAAGCATCAAAACCAGCCGACACGCCCACCAAATCGGGATCAAATGCTGTCAATCGCGCCAATGCCTCAGCGAATGCTTCTCGATAGACAGCAGGCATCGATTCCGGTGGCACAGGATAGTTGAAAATATTTGGAGAGCGATGTGCCAACCCCGAGCCTGGATAACAAGGTGATTGATGCACGGAGGCAAACATGACCCCTGGACACCCATGCAGTATGGCTTCGGTCCCATTGCCATGGTGCACATCAAAATCAATAACCGCCACTTTCTTTGCCCCGAGCCTGAGGGCCTCCAACACAGCGATGGCCATGGAGTTGAGGTAACAGAAGCCCATGGCCCGTTCAGGCAGGGCATGATGTCCCGGAGGCCTCATCAAGCTGAAAGCCGGTTTCCCGCTTAATGCCACCTTCATAGCCCCTAAAGCGCCACCAGCCGCCCGCAGTGCATGATCATGAATCCCCGGATAGTATGGTGTGTCCTCATCAAAATCGGAAGTGGTCGAAGATAGGGCCTCATAATGGGACTGATGATGAGCCTTGAGTGCGGCGGTTTTGCTCACCAAATCTGGCTGCAGCCAGATGATGGGTAAGTGCTGCTGTCGAGACAACCTCTCAACAGTCAGGATGACTCGCTCAGGCCGTTCAGGATGACCTGGATGACTGTAGGTGCTGCACCGCGGATCAAAAAACACAGTCAAGGTTTGTATTTTCGATTCTAAGATATTCATGGTTCCAAAACATTCTGGAATCCAAGCCCGACAGGCTGGGACAATGATGCGTATTTTCCTGCTGGAAGTTCCAGCAGATAAGGGATTAACTCAGGCTGTTCATGATGGTTCCAGACAAAGAACAATTTATTCAACTGGCAAGCAAAGGAAACCTCATTCCCGTGACCAAGACGATCCTGGCAGATTTTGAGACGCCAGTCTCGGCCTACCAGAAATTGCGAGGGAGAGGAGAGTCCTTTCTATTCGAATCGGTTGAGGGGGGCGAGCATCTGGGCCGGTATTCTTTTGTCGGCTGTCATCCAAGGTCCATCATCCGCCAGACCCAAGACAAGGTGGCAATCATCGAACAAGGAAGGGTCACCCAAGAGTTCAAGGTTGTGGGGGCGCTTGCAACCCCTGGTGAAGGGGAAGTCCGCGATGGTTTGGAGGCTGTTGAGAAGGTCATGCAGGGCTTCAACCCAGTGCCGACAAACACCCCAGCTGACACACGTTTTAATGGAGGAGCCGTCGGTTTTCTGGGCTACGAATTCATCCATGACGTGGAACCGGTGGTTCCGCGGCCTGAAAAAGATGATCTCGGGACACCGGTGATGTATTTCATGATTGCCGACCAGCTGCTTTGCTTCGACCGGGTGTCGCAAACCATCACTGTGATTGTCAACGTCTTGTTGGAAACGCCCGATCAAGCTGAGGCTCGTTACCTCGAAGCCTGCGAGGAAATCGATCGCCTGGTGACTCTGCTTGCTCAGCCATGCCAATATCAGCCGGCTCATTTTGCTGAACCACCTGCCTCCATGCCCTTCAAGTCCAACATGGAAAAAGAGACATTCCTTGGTCATGTTCACCGCTCAAAAGATTACATTCAGGCAGGAGATATCATCCAAGTTGTCGGCTCACAGCGCTTTAGCGCACCCATCAGTGCTTCCCCCCTGGACGTCTACCGAGCGGCTCGCTCCATCAATCCTTCCCCGTATATGTTCCTTCTGGAACTTGATGGTTTTTCCTTGGTTGGAGCCTCACCTGAAATTCACGTCAGATGCGAGGACAGGCGAGTAGAAATTCGCCCTATTGCTGGGACCCGCCCTCGAGGTGCCGACAAGGCAACCGATCAGGCTAATGAAAAGGAACTCCTAGCAGACCCCAAGGAGCGGGCCGAACATGTCATGCTGGTCGACCTAGCCCGAAATGATATAGGCAGGGTATGCGACTACCAGAGCGTGGAAGTCAAGGACCTCATGATCATCGAGCGCTACAGTCATGTCATGCACATTGTTTCCCAGGTAGAGGGTCATCTCAGTAACGCCCATTCTCCCTATGATTTAATCCGAGCAACCTTTCCGGCAGGCACCTTAAGTGGAGCCCCCAAAGTCAGGGCAATGCAAATCATCAGTGAGTTAGAACAAACCGCTCGCGGTCCCTACGGCGGTTGCGTGGGGTATTTCTCCTTCAATGGGAATCTGGACTGCTGCATTACCATTCGAACGGCCCTGATCAAGGACGGTGAAGTGCACGTGCAGGCAGGTGGCGGTTGGGTCAGTGACTCGATTCCTGAGGATGAGTTCATGGAAACAGTCAACAAGTCCAAAGCCATGATCAAGGCAATCACCCTAGCAGAGTCTTGGAAAAAATGAATCAAGATACCCCTCCCAACAAACGCACAGGATGGCTGAGTTTTGGGGTCATTGTGGCGGGTGCTGCCCTAGCCTATCTGCTTTACAGCAGTGGCCCCGGTATTGCCATAGAGGAAGAGATTCGGGCTGCCAAAATCGTCAAGGTTAAGGCCATCAGCCCCGATCGCTACCCTATTTATGTATCGGCCTACGGCATCATCATCCCCGCACGTGAGGTGACCATAGAGCCCGAGGTTGCGGGTCGCGTCGTGACACAACACCCACAACTCAAACCAGGTGGGAAGATCAACCAAGGGGAACCCCTCTTTGGCATGGAAACCACGCTGGCAAGCATTGCTGTTGAGGAGGCCTCTGCGTCAATGTTGCAAGCTGAAATCAATCTCGAGGAAGCCAGAAGGCGGCACAATGAGGCAAGCAAGCTGGCATCGGACTCTTTAATACCTGATACTGAGTTGGCCTCAACCCTTGCGGACCTAAAGCTCAGGGAAGCTGGCTACAGAAGACAAAAGGCACTCTTGGAACGGTCTCAGGTGATATTGGCTCGTCACGAAATCACGTCCCCTTTCAATGCATGGGTCCTGGAGGAGAATGTTGAAACGGGCCAACAGGTTGACCCGGGTTTTTCAGCAGCCACCTTGGTCAGCGCCGACGAATATTGGGTCAGGGTTTCTCTGAACGTTGATCAGATCAAGCATATTGCATTACCTGGCCAAGGTAATCCGGGCGCCAAGGCAAGCATTTTCATTGAGTCAGCTGCAGGGAAATACTTGGCCGCCCATGGCGAGGTCATGACACTACTCAATGACCTAGAACCAGAGGGGAGGATGGCCCGGATGATCATCCGCATCCAAAATCCATCTCAGCCAAGGGATCTTCCCCTGCTTCTAGGTAGCTACGTCAAAGTGGAGATTGCTGCAGGGGAACTAGATCATTGCCTTGCGATCCCCGAATCAGCCCTTCGCAATGACCAAACCCTGTGGGTAGCTGATGCCCAGAACACCCTGCAAATACGAGAAACCAAAGTAAGATGGAGCCTGGAGAACCTGGTTTATGTCGACCAGACGCTTCTTGATGGAGACAGGCTCATCGTGAGTCCCATGAAGTCCGCTGTCCCTGGCACAGCACTCAGCCCGCAAGCAGCGGTCACACCATGACTTCATCCGGACAGACCGAAAGCGTGAGTAGCGGGTTCCATGCCCTCATTGTCTGGTTTGCCCGCAATCATGTGGCTGCCAACCTACTCATGCTTGCAGTCATCGCCTCGGGTTTGTTGGTTTCAAGGCAAATACGGCAGGAAATATATCCCACTTTCACCTTGGATGTGGTCGAAATCAGCATGGAATATCGAGGGGCTTCTCCAGAAGATATTGAAAAATCGATCCTGCTGCCGATTGAGTCCGAACTCAGAACCATGGAAATCATCCGTGAGATCACGGCCACCGCTAGCGAGGGCAGTGCCCGGGTGCAGGCTGAACTGGTTCCGGGTTCGGATCGTAATCGCGGATTGCAGGAAATCACCGCTGCCATCCAACGCATCAACCTTTTCCCTGACGAGGCTGAGCCGCCCATCATCGCCCTGGACAATGGGAGACGCCGTGGGGTGATGTATCTTTCTATCTACGGGGACCTAAGCACTCGCGGGCTGGTTCAGTTTGCGCGTGAAATGGAAGAAAGGTTACTGTCGCTTCCTGACATTTCGCTAGTGGAGCTTCGAGGAATCAGAAAACCTGAAATCCACATCGAGGTACCGCAGGCAAACTTAAGGTCTCTGGGACTGAGGCTTTCAGATATTGCCACCGCTGTCGACAACGCCGCCCTCGATGTTCCCGCCGGATCCATCAAAACAGAGGCTGGCGACTACCTCCTCAAAACGAGGGAGCGAAAAGACATTGCCCGGCAGTATGAGGCCATCCCGATTATCAGCAAATCAGACGGCACCAAAGTGCGCCTTCGAGACATCGCCATCTTAAAAGATGACTTCGAAGAAACACAGCGAGAATCCTATTTTGATGGGAAACCCTCGGTCTGGATGGCTGTTTACAGTTCGGAATCTCAATCCCCCATGACGGTGGCCAAGGCCGTGCGCCGTTTCATTGACAAAGAACTCAAGGACTTACCTGAAAGCGTTGGCATCACGATCACTTTTGATCGTTCGGATGATTACGAGGAGCGCATCAACATGCTCCTGACCAATGGTGCTCTGGGGCTCCTGCTGGTTATCATGGCTCTTGGCCTTTTCTTGGAACTCAGGGTTGCTTTCTGGACGGCAGCCGGCATCCCTGTGTCAGTCCTTGGGTCCCTTTTCCTCCTGCCCGCCATGGATGCCAGCATCAATATGATTTCGCTCTTCGGCTTTATCGTGACCTTGGGCATTGTGGTGGATGACGCAGTCGTGGTGGGCGAGGAGATTTTTTATCGCATGTCTGAAGGCATGGGACGACTGGAAGCGGCCATCAAAGGGGTCAGTCTCATGGCCACACCTGTCCTATTTGCCGTTGCCACCAACATCATCGCTTTCCTGCCGCTTTTGTTCGTCCCCGGTGAGACTGGGCAATTCTTTTATGTCCTACCTGCGGTCGTCATCGCTGTATTCACCGTGTCGCTAATCGAGTGCTTATTCATCCTTCCAGCTCACCTGGCGCACCATGGAAAAGGCACCTCCAGCAATTGGCTCTCTCGTATGCAGGCACGGCAAACGAGGATTCGCCTCAAGATGGATGCGCTGATTGATCGATCCTACCAACCAATCATCAAGTGGGTGTTACAACACCGCACCCTCACCTGCTCTGCTTGCTTGGCGATCTTCTTCATCATTCTGGGTTACACCTTCAGCGGCCGAGTGAATTTCACGTTTCGCCCTTCCATCGAAACTCCCTTCGTCCAAGCTGAGATTGAAATGCCGGCAGGCACGCCTACCCAACGCACTCGGGAGGTGGCCTTTCAAATCGAGCAAGCAGCCAGAACAGCCATTGCGGCTACCGGGGAGGCCGATATCCTTATTGGCATTACCTCTTCGATCGCTGAACGAAGCAGCAACGGAGCCGAAGTCTCGGTCAGATTGGTCCCCCAGAGCGAACGCAAGATCACCGCAGCAGCCTTTGCTCAGCGCTGGCGTGAATCCTTCCCTGAGTTACCCGATGTGGAATCGATTTTTTTCGATTATCTCATTGGGCCAGGAGGCTCAGCTGAGATCGATATTCAGATCTCCCATCCAGAAGTGGAAGTCCTTCGGCAGGCTGCCACAGAAGTGGCTGAAGCCGTAGGCAAATATCCCGGGGTGGAGGATGTGCGCAAGGGATTTGGCAGGGAAATGCCGGAATATGATTTTGATCTAACTCCCGAAGGCCAGAGCCTGGGGATCACCGCTCGTGAACTCGGGCAACAGATTCGCCATGCTTTTTATGGAGCAGAAGCCCTGCGCCAGCCTCTAGACCGTGATGAATTAAGGGTCATGGTCAAACTACCGGAAAGAGAACGCAATAGCCTGAGCAGCATGCAAAACATGCTCATTCGGGTGCCCGGGGGAGGTGAGATCCCCCTCAATCAGGCAGCCAGGATCCAGCTTACCGATGCGCCGGCTCGCATCACACGCGTCAATGGCGCCAGAGTCATCAATGTCACAGCCAACGTTGTCCCGGGAATCACCAGCGGTAACAAAGTTCTCGGCTCTTTTCAAAAAAAGGAGTTACCCACTATCCTCACCAAGTATCCTGAGTTGCGTTACAGTTTTGAGGGAGAACAACGAGAACAGAGAGAGGCCATGCACGATTTATCATGGGGCCTCCTGGCGGCACTTTTTGCCATCTATGCCATCATGGCTTCCATCCTCCGAAGCTACCTCAAAGCCCTTATCATCCTGTTAATGCTCCCCTTGAGTCTGGCCGGAGCCGTGATGGGGCATGTCCTCATGGGCTTTGATCTGAGTGTGTTCAGCATATTTGGCATGATCGCCCTTTGTGGTATGGTCGTTAATGGTGCGCTGGTCTTGGAACTCACCAGAGCCCAATATGTGAAGGAGGGCAAAACACCCATCGAAGCCATCCAACTTGCCGCCCAACGCAGGTTTCGTCCCATTCTCCTGACTGCTGTGACGACTTTCCTTGGGCTAGGCCCCATGATATTCGAAACAAGCATTCAGGCATTATTCCTGGTACCCATGGCTATCGCCCTGGGTGTCGGCACCCTCGTTGCCGCCATCCTTGTGTTGACTTTCATCCCTGCAGTCATGGCTCTCAGTGATGAGGGACCATCGCCAAGGCACCCATAGCAAAATCTTCAAACCCGTATCCAGACCGATTTGAGGTGTGCAGGGCTATGGGGATGGGAAGGAAAATCAGCAGGTTGCCCCAAGCTACAAAGTTGATAAGCCGACCCACGAACCTCCTGAAGTGTTTGATGAATCATCCGAAGGAATGAAGCTGTGCTCCATCCTGCCGTGTTGTTACATGCCAGCAGGTGGCCACCGCTTTCTAGGCAATCCAGAGCAGCTTTCAGGAGGAGAGGGTAATCCGCCATGGCGCGGAAGGAGCGTCGAGACTTAGCCGCCTTGGAAAAAGTAGGAGGGTCGAGGATCACCCCTGCAAAACGTCGACCACGCTTGTGAAATCGTCCCAACCAATCAAAGACATCACCATAGATAAAATCATGCCCAGCCAGTGGGATTTGATTCATTTCAAAATGCTTCCTCCCCCAGTCCAAATATTTGCGTGACAGGTCCAAGCTACAGGTCTGCATGCCACCCAGGGCAGCACAAACTGAAAATCCGCAAGTGTAGGCAAAAGTATTAAGACATTCACCTGATGCTTTGGAAGGCAAGGCAGGCGAATCAAGGCCCTGAACAGGTAAGCCTCGCCAAAGCCTTCGATTGAGACGCTGATCCAGAAAAAGCCCTACTGAGTAGCCTTCCTCAAACCTAGCCTCATAATGCACGCCATGTTCCTGAAAAGGGACCATCGCCGGCAGGTTGGTGCCCAACCAGGGTTTGGGCGAAGCGTCGTCTGGATGGGTTTGTCGCACCGCTCTATTCCACTGTTTGAGGTAGACTCCCTTGCAACCCAATCGATCCATCCATTGCTGCGTGATGGCTCGTTCAGCTGAGGAAGGTCTATTTTGGGCGGTAGCCAACAAGCAGGGGCCAAATCGATCCAGATAAAACCCAGGTAACCCATCGGCAATACCATGAATCAAGCGAACAGCATTGGTGCTTTCCTGGACCATCCAGCTTGGTTGGCGCAAAGCAATCATCGGAGAAACAGTTCCACTCATCAGTGATATCAGCTTTGATTTTTGAACGAATAAACTCTTTGAGTTGGCTGCATGATGCCTTGGATCAGAACTCATTCATGCCACACCAGAACAGATCAAGGCATGACCGCAAGCTTGCCTTGGCTTCCAATTTTAATAAGTTTTCTTAGTGCAATTCCTAACGGCCGCTATAGCAATGGACTGTAGTCTTATTCAAAGACTTAACCAGCACGCCTGAGATTTGATCCCATGATGGAATGGAACCCACATGTTACCATTATCACCCGACTCCCCAATCAGAATGCTTCCTGATTGATCCCAGAACAAGTCCTGACGATGGCAAGCACCACTCAATCACCAAAAATCTTCACGCTACAAAGCCTGCACCACATTGGTTCAGTGGCTAAAAACAGGTAGAAGCGTGGCTCGGTGGCCTGCCTGGTATGGCTCCTGACTCAACAAGCCTGGTCCCAAAGCTCAGAAGAAACGGCGAGGCTTTTTGCCCAACAAGTCTATCCCACCCTGGAACAACGATGCTTCCCCTGCCATGGAGGAGGGGCAAATCAATTGAAAGGCGGACTCGATCTGACCTCCAGAGAGTCCATTATCCGAGGAGGTGACTCTGCAACCCCTGCAATCATTCCTGGAGCAGCTGAGCAAAGCCCGCTCTACCAAGCCATTTTAGGGAAAGAACCTTCTAAGGCGATGCCCCCCAAAGAGCAGGATCGCCTGACCGAGCCTCAAATCGAAGCCATCGCGCAATGGATCCAAGCAGGTGCCCCCTGGATAAAAGCACCTCAACGGGCTCTATGGGTCGCAAGAGAAAAATTACCACTGAAGGAAGGCATGCTTCGTATTCCAACCAGTGGCGGACTCGATACAAGCTGGGACATGAAGTCCTATGATCAAACCAATGTATGGGCCTGGCTTCCCCTACAAAACTCCGTGATTCCCGAAACCTCGACACTCGAAACCAATCACCCCATTGATGCCTTCCTACAAGTCAAGCGGGATGAGATCGGTATCACAGCAGCTCCCCCTGCGCCACACCGAATATTGATCCGGCGCATGTTTCTGGACCTGACAGGACTGATGCCCACTCTTCAAGAATTAGAGAGGTGGGAACAAGCCATGAGGGAGTCCCCGGACCGAAGCCTCGTTGTGGCCAAGCTTATTGAAGTGCTTTTGGCCAGCCCACACTATGGCGAGCGCTGGGCTCAGCACTGGCTTGATGTGGTTCGGTATGCTGACACAGGTGGCATGTCCAATGATTACGAACGATCCAATGCATGGCGCTACCGTGATTATGTGGTTCGGGCTTTTAATGCGGACAAGCCTTATGATCGCTTTATCGTCGAACAAATTGCCGGCGACGAGCTTGCGGATGAATCCATAGGCAGAAGGCTACCTGAGAGCCAGACAAAACTCCATCAGGCCCGCCTTGATGGAGCCTACACACCCGAAGAAACCCAGTGGTTGGTGGCCTCTGGGTTCCTGAGAATGGGGCCTTGGGATAATGCCATGATCAAAGAACCAGAAGCTCGCCAAATATTCCTTGATGATTTAGTCAACGCGACAGGGCAAACTTTTCTGGGTCTGACATTGCGTTGTGTCAAATGCCATGATCACAAGTTTGACCCCATACCCACACGTGATTATTACCGCATGTATGCTGCATTGAGCACGACTCAACTGGCTGAAAGGTCTGCCCCTTTTCTGAAAGAGGAAAACCAGGTTGGCTTCGAGACAGGACGCCTCCATGTGCAAGCCATGCTCGATCACGCTATAGGGGAAAAAACACAACTGATCAATCTGCGCGAAATGGCTGCTCAAGCCTGGTATGCTTCTAGGGGCATTCCCTATCTGTCCCTTGAGGACCGACAAGGGCTTCCCGACGCAGCCAAACCGCCTCGAGGCGTCGGGCTGAATTACATCCAGCAGGGCCAGCTCAAGGTCAGAGAACAGGATGAATGGATCTGGAAACGTCGAATGGAACGCTACCTTCCTATGATTCAATCAGTCTACTGCGCTCCTCAGACCAAACTGGCTTGGAATGCCGCACGTCGATTGCGTCTGCCTCCTGCAATCGATTCAACCAACCCCGCACCCAACTACATTTTAATGGGAGGTGCGCTTGATTCACAGGGTGAAAAAGTTGTTCCCGGCGTCCTGAGTGCCCTAGCCCTTCCCGTCAACCATCGACCTAATGAATCCCCCTACACACTGGATCAAGCTACTTCTGGACGACGCCTGGCCCTGGCCCGATGGATTGCTCACCCGGAAAATGGCCTCGCTTCCAGAGCGTTTATCAATCGAGTGTGGCAGCATCATTTTGGCATCCCCCTGGCTCCCAACCCCAACAACATAGGGGCCAGCGGGGGCAAACCGACACACCCTGAACTGCTTGATTGGCTGGCAAATAAATGGATCAGCCAAGGTCGGCGGGTGAAGGATCTACACCGTTGGATCATGACTTCCAGCGCCAACCAATTGAGTTCTCGTCATCCAGAGCCCGACATGGTGGCCCAAAAAGACCCTGAAAATCAGTTCTTATCTCAATTCGCCCCACGGCAGATGACAGCGGAGGAAATGCGGGACAACATGCTTTTGGCCAGTGGAGAGCTAAACCTTGCCATGGGCGGATTACCTATCTACCCGGAGATGAATCGTGAAGTGGCATTTGCCCCTCGCATGATCCAGTTTTCCTTGGCACCTGCCTACCAGGCTTCACCGAGTAAACGCGAGCGTCATCGCAGGAGTCTATACCGATATCGCACGAGGGGGCTCCCTGACCCCTTCATGGAGGTGTTTCATCAACCTGAAGCGAGCGAGGCATGCGAAAGGCGGCTACAAGATCTTGGCACACCCCAGGCTCTGAGCCTCTTGAACAGTGAAACCATGCAGCAACGATCCCTAGCACTGGCTGCCAGGGTGATCTCAAATCACGAGCAAATCAAGGATCAGGTAAATGAGGCGTTTGCACGGGCGGTTTGCCGTACCCCAAGTGATGAGGAAAGTGAGCACTGCATACAATATGTTCAAAAAATGATCGACTACCACCAGTCAAACCACCCCGAGCCGAACCCCTACCCCACAAAGCTGACTCGTTCTCTAGTCGAAGAGTTTTCCGGCAAGGCGTTTGAATATGACGAACACCTTCCGGCTTACGAACATTTTCAATACGATCTGCAAGCCAA